>JAPLJH010000029.1 GCA_026388695.1 Deltaproteobacteria bacterium
TATCCCCATCCTGCGCAAGGCCAAGGTCAATATCCTGGTCAAACAGAAGGAAGAGTCGCCCTGGTACGTCACCGTCCTGGTCTCCTGGTTCCCCATGCTCCTGCTCATCGGCGTCTGGATCTTCTTCATGCGCCAGATGCAGGGCGGCGGCGGCAAGGCCATGAGCTTTGGTAAAAGCCGAGCCCGCCTCTTGGACAAGGATCAGACCAAGGTCACCTTTGCCGATGTCGCAGGCATTGAAGAGGCCAAGGAAGAGCTTTCCGAGATCATCGATTTCCTCAAGGACCCCAAGAAATTTACCCGATTGGGCGGCCGCATCCCCAAGGGTGTTTTGCTTGCCGGGGCACCTGGCACCGGCAAAACCTTGCTAGCCAAGGCTGTGGCCGGCGAGGCCGAGGTTCCCTTCTATTCCATCAGCGGCTCCGATTTTGTCGAGATGTTTGTCGGCGTAGGTGCAAGCCGGGTGCGGGATCTGTTCATCCAGGGCAAGAAAAACGCCCCCTGCATCATCTTCATCGATGAGATCGACGCGGTGGGCCGCCATCGTGGCGCAGGCTTGGGCGGAGGCCACGATGAACGGGAACAGACCTTAAATCAGCTGCTGGTCGAAATGGACGGCTTTGAATCCAACGAAGGGGTCATCATTATCTCGGCCACCAACCGTCCCGATGTGCTTGACCCGGCCCTGCTCCGCCCTGGCCGCTTTGACCGGCAGGTGGTAGTACCGGTGCCGGATGTAAAGGGCAGAGAGAAAATCCTGGAAGTCCACGGCCATAAAAAAGCCATTGCCGAGGATATCAAGTGGGAGGTAATCGCCCGGGGCACCCCTGGTTTTTCTGGGGCCGACTTGGAGAACATGGTGAATGAAGCCGCGCTGCTTGCAGCTCGGGCCGATGCGGACAAAATCACCATGGTGCATATGGAGCAGGCCAAGGACAAAGTGATGATGGGGGCCGAACGCCGCAGCATGATCATCACCGAGAAGGAAAAGGAAATCACCGCCTATCACGAGGCAGGACACGCCCTGGTGGCCATGCTCCTGCCCGGCACCGACCCCATTCACAAGGTAACTATTATCCCCCGTGGTCGCGCCCTTGGCCTTACCCAGCAGCTGCCGGTGGATGAAAAACACACCTACGCCACCTCCTTCCTCCAGAACAATCTCTGCATCCTGCTCAGCGGCCGGGTGGCAGAAGAACTGATCTTTGGCGAGATCACTACGGGCAGCGGCAATGACATCGAACGCTGCACCCAGTTGGCACGGAAAATGGTCTGCGAATGGGGCATGAGCGAGGAGCTGGGCCCCCTGTCCTACGGCAAGAAGGAAGAACAGATATTCCTCGGCCGGGAAATCGCGCAACACCGCGACTACAGCGAATCAACCGCAGTCCGGATCGACGATGAGGTCAAACGCATTGTCCTCAAGGCCAATGAAAAAGTCCACCAGCTGCTTTCGGAAAACATTGCAATTTTGAAGTCCATTGCCCAGGCGCTCCTCGAAAAGGAAACCCTCTGCCTGGAGGATATCGAAACAATCATGGGGCTTGACACCAAAACGTTTCCTGCGGTGGAGATTTCAGCGCAGCAATAGCCCCGCCGGATGACCGATGCCCCTGCCTTCACTTTCCAGCACCCTGAGCCCTTTGGCGGTCCACCCGCCCAAAGGGCTCACGCATTTTCAGGCCACCCCGTGCAGATCATAACCAAACACCAAGCCATCGTCTTTGGCGCCCGTCCTCTGGTCATGGGCATTCTCAACGTTACCCCGGACTCTTTTTCCGATGGCGGTCGCTTTACCCAAGCTGAAGCCCTCGCCTCCCAAGTCAAGGCCATGCTGGACAGCGGGGCGGACCTCATTGACGTGGGGGGTGAATCAACCAGACCCTATGCCGAACCGGTATCCGAACACGAAGAACTGCGGCGGGTTCTCCCTGCCATTGCCTGCATTCGCGGGCTACATCGCAGCATCTCGATCTCCATCGATACGACCAAGGCGGAGGTGGCGCGCCAAGCCTTGAACGCGGGTGCAGATATCATAAACGATGTGAGCGCCTTGCGCTTCGACCCCGAGATGATCCGGATCGCCATTGCCCATGAGGCCCCGGTCATTCTCATGCATATGCACAAAACTCCCAAAGACATGCAGGACGAACCGGTGTACGATGATGTCATTAAGGAGATCACGGATTTTCTGACTGAGCGGATATCCTGGGCAACACAACAGGGCCTTGACCGAGGACGGATTATTGTTGACCCCGGCCTCGGATTCGGCAAAACTGTAGCGCATAACCTGACGATCCTTAAACATCTGCGCGCATTTAAAGAACTCGGGTGCCCGCTCCTGATCGGACATTCCCGCAAGGCCTTCATCGGCAAGCTCCTCGCCCTGGAAGCCAAGGATCGTGATTTGGCAACGGCCATGATTTCAGCCTATTGCGCCACACAAAGGGCGGATATTCTTCGCGTCCATGACGTAGAAAAAACCATGCAGGCGGTTCGTCTGCATGAGGCCATACTCCAGACGCCTTAAAGGAAACAACCCATCCCATGGATGAGACCAAACCGGAACCCGCCCCAAACTCTTTCCAGCAAAAGCTGACCCGCTACCTCAAATATAATGAGGAGCGCAAAGCCAAGGCGGTGCTTTTCAACACGAACCAGGGCAATCTTCTGCTCAAGGTTATCCCCTATCTCCTCCACAGTAACTACCCGGACCTCCCCGGCTTTGTCGATGATGCAGATTGCCCGTATGGCATTCATCTCTTCAACCCAACCGAAGAATTACCCCATGAGCTCTTTCGCCGCTATTTCCCCAACTCGACAGCCATGCGGATTGACAGGCCCTCCCCCTTTACTGAAAAACCTTGCATCCACTCCTTAAAAACCATCGGGAGTATTGGCACCATCGCCCAGTCGACAATTTCCGACTGCGATTACTGGGTCAGCATCCGCAAGGGAGAGCTTGGCGAAAAGGGGCTGGAGCTTTTGCAGGAAAAATGCAAAGGCATCGAAGAGTGGGCGATGAAGCGGGGCTCGGAGGTGCACTTCTTCCTGGTGGACATCGACCAGACCAAGGAAAACAACTTCGAGTCAGAGACAGATGAAGAATCGGCAGGCTCCGCCATCAAGCTCCTGCTCAAGGATGAGCTTTTCCGTACCCATATTCTGGTGGCCGGCAAGATGCTCCTCTGGTGGTTTATCCCCCCAGGCCTTACCGAAGGCGAATACCGGACCTTTGTCCAGAATTTGGTTTCGCGTAACAAGCTCCACGTCAATAACTTTGTGGATCTCGGGTACCTCTCCGACATCCCCAAGGCGGAAATCTTCGGGGCCTGCCTCTGGCAGATGAACAAGGCGCTGGACAGCCCGTTCAAGTCGGTGATCAAATTTGCCTATCTCGAACTCCTCCTGCGCGGAGAAACAACCAAACTGCCGCTGTTCTCCGACAGGGTAAAATGCCTGGTGACCTATCCGGAAAAATTGCCGGCCGCAGAACAAGGGGCCATGGACCTGGCCGAGGTTGACCCATACATCCTCCTGGCCCGTGACATCATCGCCTTGTACTCCCAGGAAAAAGCCGAACAAAAACGGGCCTCCCTGATCCAGGAATGCCTTTTTCTCAAGACCCTTGAGGGGTTTGAGTCACAAAAAAACACCAAATTCGGGCAGACCAGCCACCTGAAGGCAACCATGGAGATGATGGAGGCCTGGCATCTGCTCCCGGAAAATTTCGCCCACTTCCAACGCTTCCGCGACTGGAAGTACAAGGAACTTGTTGCCTTTGGCGCCAAGGTCCACGATTACCTCATCGAAACCTACAAGCGGCTGCGCTGGATCTTTAAAAGCTTTGGCGAAGACACGGGCCTGACCATTACCGAGCGGGACATTTCCATCTTGGGCCGCAAGCTGTTCACCTTCTATGAGCAGAAGGAAAACAAGATCGACTACATCCGCAGTGTTGCCCGCGACCTTATGGCGCAAAGCCATATCACCATCCATATCACCAAATACGAAGGCGAGTTTCACTACTATGCCTTCCAGGGGCAACTTGACCACGAAACGGTGAAGAGCAATGTGGATTCGGTGATCAAGCGGGAAAACAACCTGGTCCGGTTGATTGTCTGGCTCCTGGTCAACGGCATCCTTTCCGTCAAAACCCAGCTCCATCTGACAAAAAATTTCCTGCCCATCGATCTGGTGGATATCCAAAAACTCACCGAGCTTCTGATAAAAACCTTTCCCATCATCCATTTTTCCCGTATTTCCCCGGCAAACCTGCTCAAGCGGGAAACCGTGCTACGGGCGCTGGCCATCGTCAATTTCGAGAAGGAACCGGTAAAAGGGACAAAAAATCTGAAATCGACCATGGTTACGGAAAACAGCTACGGCGAATACTTCATCCAGGAATACACCACGGCAATCCAGCTTAAAAACGCGATCCGCGCCCTACTCACCCAACATTATGTGAGCCGCTGGAACAACAACCTGGAGATTTTCATCCCGCCCCAGGACGAACAGAACTATATCAAAACCCTCATTGAACGCTGAGCCCAAGGCAAAACAACCACGACGAGCGCCATGAAGATAGAATTCTACCGCACCATCCTCTGTCCGCGCTGCCTGTATGTGAGCCACGCCCTAAAAAAAATCGTTGCCAGCTCTCCGCACCTCGAACTCGAAACCATTGAGGTCGCCACCAATCTGACGCGGGCCCGCCAGGCCGGGATCAAGACCGTGCCCGCGATCAGGATCGGCAACGATACCCTCACCGGTCTCATCCTCACCCCACAGATGATCCGCCGTTTTATCGAGCAACACCTGTAGAAGCACGCCCCAGTTACTGAATCAAACGCCGCCTGAGAAGATACCCGGCCAGCCATACGGCGCAGCCGGTGGCCAGGAGAGAACCAATGATTTTCATAAGGACCGGCTCGCCGAACCGCCCATAACAGAGGATGCGGGCCAAACTGACGATGGGGGTCAGGGGCAACATTTCGAGCACGCCCCTGACGGGCGGAGCCATGCTCTGCACCGGGAAGAATATCCCGGAAAAAAGAAAGAGCGGGGTAATGACCAGCGAGGTGAAGTAGTTGAAAAAATCATAATTTTTCGCCAGCGCCGTCATGATCAGGCCGAAGGCGGAGAAGAACATGCCTGAGAGAAACAGCATCGGCAGCAGGGCAACAACCCAGGGGGAAGGCATCACCCCGAACAGGGGCAAGGCCAGCAGCATGATAACCCCAGCCAGCATCCCCTTGCTCGCCCCCCAGACAATCTCCCCGAGAACCAGATCAACAACGCCAAGAGGGGTCATCAGGATGGCCTCATAGGTTTTCTGCACGGTGAGCCGGGTGTAAGAGCCGTAGGTTGTCTCCAGGGCAGCACTGTACATCACTGCAGAGGCAACCAGACCTGGGGCGATGTACTGCAGATAGGTCAAGCCGGCAACCGGTGCCATGTCCCGGCCAAGACCATAGCCCATGGCCAAGAGAAACAGCAGGGGCTGGCCCAGATTGCCGATCAGGGTGGCCAGGATGTTCTTTTTCCAAACCCGCGCGTTGCGCAGCCAGATTGTCCAAAAAGAAAAGCCGTTCATGTTTCCCTCAACGACCTGCCGGTGAGCTGAATAAAAAGGTCCTCCAGATTGGCCGGCCGTCGCACCCAGCTGCCCGCGTTACCCAGCACCTTCACCAGACGGGAACAATCCTCCCGGGCATAAACATACAGCTTGTCCCCCACCCTTTCCTGTGTAGCATTGCACTGCCGAAACGATACTGCCAGCGCATCAAGCTCGGCAGCGGTTCCATCCACCTCGAAGACCTCAAGGCCGACCATATCCGTAATGAGCTGTCGCGGTTCACCCTGGAGCACGACCTGGCCGTGGTCCAGAATCAACACCTGCTGGCTCAGGCGGGAAACCTCATCGAGATAATGGCTGGTCAGGAGCATGGTTGTCCCTTGAGCCTGGAGAATGGCGAGACGTTCCCAGATTAAATGCCGGGCCTGGGGGTCCAGGCCGATGGTGGGCTCGTCGAGAATAAGAAGCTCCGGCTCGTTGAGCAGGGCACGGGCCAACAACAACCGCCGCCGCTGCCCCCCGGACAGATGCTCAATGATCTCGTCCCGCCGGTTGTGCAGGGCGAAAAAATGCAGAAGTTCTTCGATCCGCTGGCGGGCAAGGCGACGCGGGATTTGGAAATACCCGGCATAGGTGCGCAGGTTCTCTTCCACGCTCAGGTCGGGATCAAGGCTGTCCGCCTGGGGCACCACCCCGATGCGGGCCTTAATTTCCCTATGATTGCGCGGCGCCTCCAAGTCAAAAATCCGAATCTCGCCCGCACTTTTTTGCACCAGGCCGAGGAGCATGTTGATGCAGGTGGTTTTCCCCGCCCCGTTGGGGCCAAGAAAGCCAACACACTGGCCCCGCTGGATGGCAAAGGAGATGTTGTCCACCACGAGCCGCTCGCCGAACCGCTTGGTGAGACCGGTTACGGAAACGACTGGCTGGCTGCCAGAAGCGTCTGAAATTTTCTGCTGCGAGATTGTCTGGATCATGGCGACAGTATACCCGACGCTTGCCCTTTCCCGCCACCATTCCCTAAGCCACGCTGCTTCCGCCCTTCCTCCTCCAAAAAAACGCCCATCGCTTGACACGATATGACATATGCTATATGTTGAAAATAACAAGTGACACAATAACAAGGAGCACACCATGGACTGGCTGCTACTCATCCATCAAATACCCGCCAAACCAGCGTACTTAAGGGCCAAGATCGGGCGCCGCCTGCAACAGCTCGGCGCGGTACCAATCAAACAATCGGTGTACGCCATGCCACGACAGGAACAATCCCTGGAGGATCTCACCTGGATCGTCAAGGAGATTGCCGATGGCGGCGGCGAGGCAACAATGATCGAAGCCCGCTTTCTTGAGGGATTGAGTGACCAACAGGTTATCGGCCTGTTCCACGCCGCCCGGGGAAGCGATTACACAAAGATTCTCGCCGAAGCCAGCGCCTTGCGGGACAATTGGCGCTGCCAGGTCGGAGAATCTGCCACCGACTGCCTTCTTGAATTCCGAAGTCGTCTAGAAAAACTGCGCAAGCAATTCGCCGAGGTGGTGCGGATCGATTTTTTCAAGGCCCCGGAGCAGCTCCAGGCCGAAGCGACGCTAAGCGATCTCGAAACCACCCTCATCGAACACCGGACTACGGAACAGCCTGTTCCAAACAAAGACGGCGGGGTTGCCGGGCTGAGCGGTAAGACCTGGGTGACCAGGAAGAATATTTATGTGGACCGGATCGCCTGCGCCTGGCTGGTGCTGCGGTACGCCGATCCGGAGGCCCGCTTCAAATTCGTGGACAGCGGCCAATACTCCCCTGGCCCAAATGAAATCCGCTTCGACATGGCCGAGGCAGAATACACCCACGTCATGGACAAATGCTCCTTTGAAGTAATGGTGGAGCGGTTTGGTCTCACCGACCCGGCCCTGGCCCAGGTAACCAAGATCATCCACGACATCGATCTCAAGGAATCCGCCTTTAGCCTGCCGGAAACCGCAGGAATTCAAGCGCTTCTCAATGGCATCACCGCCACCACCGACGACGATTTGGACCGCATCGACCGGGCCAGCATGGTACTGGACGGTTTACTGGTTTTTTTCAAAAGCAACTGACACGAAGAGGATTCGCGCCATGCCCGCCAAACCATCATTCAACGAGATGTTCCGTTACTGGCTCAAGCTTGGTTTTATCAGCTTCGGCGGACCCACGGGCCAGATTGCCATCATGCACAAGGATTTGGTTGAAGAAAAAAAATGGATCGACGAGGACCATTTTCTCCAGGCCCTCAACTTCTGCATGATTCTTCCCGGCCCCGAGGCGCAACAACTGACGGTGTACATCGGCTGGCTCCTGCACGGCACCCCCGGCGGCATTGTTGCAGGAACCCTGTTTGTCCTGCCCTCGGTCTTCATCCTGCTGGCGCTCTCCTGGCTCTACGCCGCGCTGGGCCATGTTCCCACAGTGGACGCCTTGTTTTACGGGCTCAAACCGGCAGTGGCCGCCATTGTCGCCGAGGCGGTCATCCGGATCGGCAAGAAATCCTTGAAAAATGAGGTGCTCGTTTCTCTGGCCGCGCTCTCCTTCGTGGGCATCTACTTCCTCCATATCCCGTTTCCAGCGATCATCCTCGCCGCCGGGCTCATCGGCCTGGCAGGGGGCGTCATTGCCCCGCTGAAATTTGCGGTCAACGGCAAAAGCAAGGGCGCATCTGCGTCCGAATACGTGATCAACGATGCGTCTTCTTCCCGGAAGGATCTTGCCACCTGGCGCCACTCCCTGAAGGTCATCTCGGTCTGCCTGCCCCTCTGGTTTCTGCCCGTTGCGGTTCTTGGTTTGTGGCGGGGCTGGGACGATGTTTTCGTGGATATCGGCATACTCTTCAGCAAGGCGGCCATGGTTACCTTCGGCGGCGCCTATGCGGTGCTGGCTTACATCAGCCAACAGGCGGTTGACCATTACGGCTGGCTGCTTCCCGAACAGATGATCGACGGCTTAGGGCTTGCTGAAACCACCCCCGGACCGCTCATCATGGTCACCCAGTTTGTCGGCTATCTCGCCGCCTATGGCCAGACCCACGGCCTGCAACCGGCAGTGGCCGGACTCATCGGCGGCCTGCTCACCACCTGGGTGACCTTTGTTCCCTGCTTCATGTGGATTTTCGTCGGCGCGCCCTACATCGAAAAAACGCGTAAAAACGTGAAATTGGGCGCGACGCTTTTGGCGATCACCGCCGCCGTGGTCGGCGTAGTCCTGAACCTGTCGGTGCTGTTCACCACCCATGTTTTGCTGCCGGAAGGCAAGGGCTTTGACTGGTACGCCCTGGCCGCAGCAATAATCGCCTTTGTCGGCATGCTCCGCCTCAAGTGGGGAATGATTCCGGTTATTTTCGGCTCAGCCCTGGCAGGGTTTGCCTGGAAGATGCTCATCCAATAATGAAGGAGGAACCACCATGCCCCCAACCGAAAAGCATTTTGAAACCAGCCTGAGAAGAACCGGCAAGGATTACGCTGATCTGCACCGCTGGATCGACGACGCGGACAACAAAAACGAGCGCCACGACTTCACCCGCATCTGGGATTTCGGGCCGCAGATCGCCGCGCAGTTCGGCGAGGAGGGAGTGCGGGAGTACATCGAGCACCTGCGTGAAGACATAGAGAAAAAGTTCAAAAAACTCCAGCAGCAATATATTGACGCCATGCAGGAGGCCCAGATCTACTTCGGCATCGCGGCAAAGGAGAAATGACCATGGACTACCGTATCGCACAAAAAGATATCGATCTGCTCCGCACCGCAGGGATGACCGAGGCCGATCTGGACCACTCCCTGAAGGTAGCGGCCAAGGCCCTGGAGATCACCAGCCGCACCGGGGCCACGCTGGACCTAGAGCTGGTGGGCCGGGGCGCACTGTTCCACGACCTGGGCAAAAGCGTGACCCACGAGATCAACCACGGCAGGATCGGCGCGGAACTGGGCACCAAATTGGGCCTGCCCCAGGCAATCACCGCCGTCATGGAAAAACACATCCGAGGCGGCCTCACCGAGCCGGAGGCCATTGAACTGGGTCTGCCGGTAAAGGACTACACCCTGCACCGGCTGGAGGAACGGATCATCATCTATGCCGACCGATTGGTGGACATCATCCACGACGGCATTGTGGAGATCAAGGAAGAGATTGAGGCGGAAACCCGCTTTGTCGAAATCCTCAAAGGAAACCACAAATACGGCAAAAACGAGACCACCCTCAAGCGCTACCTTGGGTATCATGAGGAAATACAGGGGTTGATCGCCGGGCGGATCATCGATGCTCCACGGCTTGCGGAGATGTTGGCCCAGGGCAAGATCAGCCTGCTGGATGTCCGGCGCAAGGCAGACCATGAGGCCGCGCCCGACATGATCCCCGGTGCGGTCTGGCGCGACCCGGAGCAGGTTACAAAGTGGGCCGGAGAGCTGTCAGCCAACACGGCCACCGTCATCTACTGCGCCCGGGGCGGCTCGGTGAGTCGGTCGGTGAGCAACACGCTTCGGGAAAAAGGCGTTACGGTCGCCTATCTCGACTGCGGCCTTAAGGCATGGACCGATCACGGAGAAACCCTGGCCTGACGCGAGCTATTTGGCATACAGGGAAACAACGACCCCACACTCTGGAGAAAAAACATGACCGACAAGAAATGCACCACAACGGAAGAGATCGAAACCACCATGGCCTGCTCGGCTTTCGCGGAAGAAGGCGTACCCTGCCCCTTCTGCAGCGGGAAGGGAAAAGATGCCGTTGCCAAAAATGCCTCGCCAACCGGGGAAGAATCCATCCTGGACTCGGTGGAGGATGACTTTGCCTGCACCGCTTTTAGTGACCAGAATGAGGAATGCCCCATCCACAAGGACCGGAAATAAGGAGATGGCCGTCACGCCATTCAAAATGCTCTGCGGGGTGGGGTTGCTGGCCATCTTCAGCAGCACCATCTCCAAGAGCCCGGCGCTGCCGCTGTTTGTAAGCCACCTCGGCGGCGGGCCTGCGGCAGTGGGGTTGATCGCCTCGATCTCCGCCTGCACCGGAATTCTATGCAGCTTTCCGGCCGGCATCCTTTCGGACAAGATTGGCCGGAAGCGCATGCTCATTTTTTCCGCCATAGTCTTCGCCACGGCCCCATTTCTCTATCTACTTGTCCGGGAAATCTGGCAACTGGCCCTGGTTCGCTTCTATCACGGCCTGGCAACCGCCATCTTCCTGCCTGTGGCCATGGCCATGGTTTCGGATCTTTTCCAAAAAGGCCGAGGCGAAAAGATGGGCTGGTTTTCCACCGCCACCCTTTTGGGCCGTTTTATGGCTCCGGCCTTAGGCGGCGCCATTCTCGGTTTTTACGCAACCGACCAAACAACCGGCTTCCACACCCTCTACCTTGTCTGCGGGATTGCCGGGCTTGCCGTTTTCTTAAGCCTCTTTTTCCTTCCTGACCTCAACCAGCGCACCCAAAAAAAAACAGGCCCCCACCCCCATTGGCGCGAGGGAATCAAAGAGCTTTTGGGAAACCGGGGTATCATGATGACCTGCGCAGTGGAGGCCGCCATCCTTTTTGCTTACGGAACATTTGAAACCTTTCTCCCGGCCCACGCCCTCAAGGCGGGACTAAATCCATATCAGATCGGATTATGCCTCTCCTCCCAGATCATCACCATCGCCCTGGCAAAACCGGTCATGGGCAGGTTCTCCGATCGCCACGGCAGACCGCAGCAAATTTTGGTCGGCGCGGTTGCAGCAGGCATCTGTATCGCCTTTCTCTCAATAGCCGATTCCTTTATCGCCCTGCTCGCCTTAAGCATCCTTCTCGGACTGACCATCTCGGTGGTCACTTCAGCCAGCGCCGCCCATATCGCCGATCAGAGTAAAGACGGCGCCCAAGGTTCAGCCATGGGCATCCTCGGCTCCATCATGGACATGGGCCACAGCCTCGGCCCTCTGCTGGGCGGTATCCTTGCTGCCTCTTTCGGCCTGCCCGCCTCCTTCCTTGGCGCCTGCACCGTTTTGGCGGCGGCAAGCCTGTTGTTCTTCCTCTCTCAGGCCAGACCTGCGGCCTGAACATCTTTCCGTTTCCCCAAAAACACCAGATAATCTCAGGGAATTCTTGAGGGAACAACAAATCGTTGTTACTGTTTTAATCCAAGTTCCACTGTTTGAATCTTTCCTGTTTTTGCTTATAAATCCGGAGGACACGCCGTGCCCCAGAAAACAAAAATCCCCCTTGCCCAAAATGAAGCCTGCCCCAAAGAGCACCCGGTCACCTCCGATTTCCGAAGTCGGCTCCCGCAAATTATTGATCAGGTGGTGGACACCTGCTACAACAACGCCTGTTTTGAGCACGTTGAAGCGGAACCATTGCCAAGCCGCCAGCACATCATCGACATTCTGGAATCCTGCCGTGACATCCTCTTTCCCGGTTATTTCCGCAACCAGGGCATCGACCGGGTCAGCCTCAAATACCAGTTGGGCCTGGAAATTTCCGGCCTCTATGAAAAATTAACAAGAGAAATCACCAACGCCATCCGGCATGAATGCCTCCGACACGACACCAGCTGCCAACATTGCGAAGACACGGGCAAGGAAAACGCCTTCAAATTCATCAACTCGCTGCCCGCCCTGCGGGCGATTCTAGCCACCGACGTTCGCGCCGCCTATGAAGGCGACCCTGCCGCCGGCAGTTTTGACGAAATCATCTTCAGCTACCCCGGCATTTATGCCATCCTGGTTTACCGGATTGCCCACGAGCTGTATGCGCTGGGAGTGCCCATCCTGCCCCGCATCATGAGCGAGCATGCCCACAGCATCACCGGTATCGACATCCATCCGGGCGCCACCATCGGCGCCTCGTTTTTCATCGACCACGGCACCGGCGTGGTTATCGGCCAGACCAGTGTCCTCGGCCAGCGGGTCAAACTCTATCAAGGCGTCACCTTGGGCGCGCTATCCTTCAAACGGGACGATGCCGGCGATCTTGACCGGCAAAGCAAACGCCACCCCACCATTGAAGATGATGTCACGGTCTATGCAGGTAGCACCATTTTGGGCGGCGACACCATCATCGGTGCCAGATCGGTCATTGGCGGCAACACATGGCTCACCCAATCCGTGCCGCCCGACACCAAGGTCTTGCTCAAATCCCAGGAGCTGATCATGAAAACCACGCAAAACCAGCCGGTAAAATAAAAACTGGATATTCTTTAAAACTTCGTTTAAATTGTTCAGTTCAGCAAGAATGATAGATAACAGGATGCTTTTAACCCCCCGTATTTATACGTAAAGAGCTACCTGTAATTTCAGTTTTTCTCTATCAAAACAATGTTATTTTGGCTGCGCCCCATTTCTGCCCCGCGCACAAAGGGCTGTAGCTCTGAAAGTTTACACAATTATAAACCCAATCAGAATGGAAGGAGATGAGTCTATGTCCCGTAAAATGGTCACCATTGATGGTAATCAGGCATGTACCCATGTGGCCTATGCCACCAGCGAGATCATCACGATCTACCCCATCACCCCCTCTACTCCCATGGCGGCGGAGTCCGATACCAAATCGGCCTCCAAGCAGGAGAACATCTGGGGCTCCATTCCAGTTGTCACCCAGATGCAGTCCGAAGGCGGCGTAGCAGGAGCCCTGCACGGCAGCCTGACCACCGGCGCGCTCTGCACCACCTTGACCGCTTCCCAGGGGTTGCTGCTGATGCTTCCCAACATGTTCAAGCTGGCCGGCGAATTGACCCCGACCGTTTTCCATATCACCGCCCGTTCCATTGCCTGCCAGGGTCTTTCCATCTTCGGCGACCACGGCGATGTCATGGCAGCCCGCCAAACAGGCTGGGCCATGCTTTGCTCCCAGAACGTTCAGGAATGCCAAGATATGGCCTTGATTTCCACCCAGGCCGCACTGCAAAGCCGTATCCCCTTCATGCACTTCTTCGACGGCTTCCGCACCTCCCATGAGATCCAGAAGATCGAACAACTTACCTTCGATGACATGGGCAAGATGATCGACGAGGATCTGGTCATAGCCCACCGTGAACGGGGACTCTCCCCGGACCGGCCCATGATGCGCGGCACCGCCCAGAACCCCGACGTCTATTTCACTGGCCGCGAGACGGTGAACAAGTTTTACAATGCCACCCCGGGTATCGTCCAGAAGACCATGGACAAGTTCGCCAAGCTCACCGGGCGCAAATACCACCTCTTTGATTACTACGGCTCCCCGGATGCCGAGGATATCATCATCATGATGGGTTCCGGCGCCGAGACCGTTATCGCCACGGTTGAGCATCTGGCCAAGAAAGGCAAGAAGCTCGGCCTGGTCATCGTCCGACTCTTCCGTCCCTTTGACTCTGCCGCCCTCATTAAGGCCCTGCCCAAAAAAGTCAAGCGCATCACCGTGCTTGACCGCACCAAGGAGCCCGGTGCTGCCGGAGAGCCCCTCTATCTTGACATCCGCACCGCAATCGGCGAGGCGGTGGAAGCGAAGGCCCTCAAGGTCAGCCCCAGCATTTTGGGTGGCCGTTACGGCCTCGGCTCCGCCGAGTTCACCCCGGCCATGGTCAAGGCTGTCTTCGACAACATGGCTGCAAAGAAAGCAAAAAACAATTTCTGCGTAGGACCCAATGACGATGTCGCCGGCACCAGCCTCAAGTACAATCCTTCCTTCAACATCGAAGGCAAGGATGTATACCGGGCCATGTTCTACGGTCTCGGCGCGGACGGCACTGTGGGCGCCAACAAAAACACCATCAAGATCATCGGCACCGAGACCGTCAACAACGCCCAGGGCTACTTTGTCTACGATTCAAAAAAATCGGGATCCATCACCACCAGCCATCTGCGTTTCGGCAAGAACAAAATCGTTGCCCCCTACCTGATCAACAAGGCGAACTTCGTGGCCTGCCACAACTTCACCTTCCTCGACAAGTACGACATGCTGGGCAACCTGGAAACCGGCGGCACCTTCCTCCTCACCACCGCCCTTAACAAGGATCAGGTCTGGAAGCAGCTGCCCTCCTCGGTCCAGAAGGATCTGATGGAGAAAAAGGCCAAATTCTACATCATCGACGCCATCACCCTGGCCGAGGCCATCGGCCTGGGCGCCAGGATCAACATGATCATGCAGACCGCTTTTTTCCTGATCTCCGGCATTCTCACCAAGGCCGAAGCCATCAAGGCCATCAAGGACGCGATCAAGAAGACCTACGGCAAGAAAGGCGACAAGGTCGTCACCATGAACTACGGCGCGGTTGACGTGGCCGTAAACAACATCGTTGAAGTGAAGATTCCCAAGACCGCAGGGGGCCACGAGAGACCTCCCGTTGTTCCCGTTGACGCCCCGGCCTTTGTCAAGGAAGTCACCGCCAAGATGATCGAAGGTAAGGGCGACCAGATCAAGGTCTCCCAGATGCCTTGCGACGGCACCTGGCCCACCGGTACCACCCAGTACGAGAAGCGCAACATCGCGGTGCATGTGCCCGAGTGGCTGCCAAAAAACTGCATCCAGTGCGGTCGCTGCTCCCTGGCCTGCCCCCATGCCGCTATCCGTATGAAAATCGTCAAGGATGGAGACCTCAAAAAACTGCCCAAGAGCATGAAGAGTGTCGATGCTGTCGGTGCCCAGTTCAAGGGAAGCAAAACCATCATTCAGGTCTTCACCGAAGACTGCTGCGGCTGTACACTCTGTGTCGATGTCTGCCCGGCCAAGGAAAAGGCGCTGAAGATGATCGAAAACACCGAGGCAGTCCGCACCCAGGAAATACCCAATGTCAAATATTTCCTGAATCTGCCCGAGGTTGCAAACAAGGAAATCGATCCTTCCACCGTCAAGGGCAGCCAGTTGATGCGGCCCCTGTTTGAGTTCTCCGGAGCTTGCGCCGGTTGCGGCGAAACGCCCTATATCAAGCTTGCCACCCAGATGTTCGGCGACCGGATGATGATTGCCAACGCCACTGGCTGCTCCTCGATCTACGGCGGCAACCTGCCCACCACCCCCTATTGCAAACGGGCCGATGGCCGCGGACCTGCCTGGGCCAACTCCCTGTTTGAAGACAACGCAGAATTCGGGCTTGGCATGCGCAACACTGCGAACAAATTCGCTGCCCAAGCCGCCGAACTGATGGAAAAGGCTGTGGCTGAAAAAATCATCACCAAGAAAATGGCTGACGAAATCACCAACGCCTCCCAGAAAACCCAGGACGAAATCGAGGCCCAGCGCAGTCGCGTTGCCAAGCTGAAGGAAACCCTGGCCAAGAGCAAATCTGTAATCGCCAAACGGCTCCAGCCTGTGGCCGACTATCTGGTTAAAAAATCTGTCTGGATCTTCGGCGGCGACGGTTGGGCCTATGATATCGGTTACGGCGGTCTGGACCATGTTCTCGCTTCCGGCGAAAACGTCAACGTCCTGATCATGGACACCGAGGTGTACTCCAACACCGGTGGTCAGATGTCCAAGTCCACCCCGCGTGCGGCTACGGCTCAATTCGCCGCCGGCGGCAAAAAGATGCCGAAGAAAGACATTGGCATGATCTTCTCCACCTACGGCAATGTTTATGTCGCCAAGATCGCCCTGGGCGCCAACCCGACTCAGGTGGTCAAAGCGTTTGCCGAGGCAGAGGCCTACGACGGCCCCTCCCTGATCATTGCCTACGCTCACTGCATCAACCACGGCATCAACATGGCCAAGGGCTTTGACCAGCAGAAGAAGGCGGTAAATTGCGGCCACTGGCCTCTGTACCGCTACAACCCTGAGCTGGAGGAGCAAGGCAAGAACCCATTAACCATCGACAGCAAAGCGCCGTCCATTCCCTTTGCGGAATACGCCTTGAGTGAGAACCGCTACCGGGCGCTCAAGATGATGAACCCGGAACATGCCGACGAGCTGATGGCCTTGAGCCAGAAGGACGTGGAAAAATCCTGGAAGTTCCTGGAAGGCCGCGCCAAAGCTCTGGAGCCGACAAAGAAGTAAAACATGGCTTGACCAAGTCCTGTTTTGGAATCCTGCCTTGCCTTGCAAGGCAGGATTTTTTTTGATGCGGCTATGCGAGGATGCATGGCCTGGGAATATGCAGGAGGGAACATGACCTTAATAAACGAAAACTATCTTAAACTGAAAGCAGGCTATCTCTTCCCGGAAATCGGCCGCAGGGTAAAGGGGTTTACCGATGCCAATCCAGAGGCAAAAGTTATCCGCCTTGGCATCGGTGATGTAACCCGGCCGCTTGCCCCTGCGGTCATCAAGGCCTTCCATGACGGGGTTGACGATCTCGCCCAAGGAGCTACCTTTCACGGCTACGGGCCGGAGCAGGGCTACGATTGGCTAAGCAAGATCATCATTGAAAAATCATACAAGCCGCTGGGCGTGGAGCTTATGCCGTCGGAGGTATTCATTTCCGACGGCTCCAAATGTGACAGCGCCAACATCCTCGATATCCTTGCCCTGGCAAACAAGGTCGCCATCTGCGATCCGGTATATCCGGTTTACAACGACACCAATGTCATGATCGGCCGGACCGGCGAGGCGGACGACAAGGGCTACTACGAAGGGCTGGTCTATCTGCCCTGCACCGAGGCAAACAACTTTACTCCGGCCATACCCAAGGAAAAAGTTGATATCATCTACCTCTGCTACCCCAACAACCCCACCGGCATGGTAGCCACCAGGGCAGAGCTGAAGGCCTGGGTGGACTATGCCAATGCCCAGGGCTCGATCATCTTTTTTGACGCAGCCTATGAGGCCTTCATCACCGAGCCGGGCATCCCCCACTCCATCTACGAAATTGAGGGGGCAAAGACCTGCGCTATCGAATTCCGCTCCTTTTCCAAAACCGCAGGCTTTACCGGGGTGCGCTGCGGTCTGACAGTGATCCCCGAGCAGCTCATGGCCGTTACTGTAGGCGGAGAAAAAATGGCTCTAAACAAGCTTTGGAACCGCAGGCAATGCACCAAATTCAACGGGGTTTCCTATCCGGTGCAGCGGGCTGCTGCTGCGGTTTATTCGGAAGAGGGCTGGTCCCAGGTCCAAGAAACCATCTCCTTCTACATGGAAAATGCCCGCCTCATTCTGGAAGGGCTGAAAACGGCAGGCATCACCTGTTACGGCGGAGTGAACGCCCCCTATATCTGGCTAAAAACGCCGGGTGGCATGGCAAGCTGGGATTTCTTCGACAAGCTGCTCAATGAATGCCATGTGGTGGGTACCCCGGGCAGCGGCTTTGGCCCCAGCGGCGAAGGCTATTTTCGCCTCTCCGCCTTTGGTTCACGAGAAAATGTGCAGGAGGCGATACGCCGAATCCAGGAAAAATGGGGTAAAAACTAAGGCCGTCGACACCATTATCCGGGGCAACAAAAAAGGGGGAATCGAAATAATCGATTCCCCCTTTTTTGTTACCTTTCCTGCCACGTGAATCCAATCCTAAGTGAATATCACCTTGCAAAAACGCCGCTTGCCGACCTTAAGGATAATTTCACCTTGGGTCGTCACCAGATGTTCGATATCGCTGACCTTATCACCATTGACGGAAACAGCATTCTGCTGAATCATCCGCCGCGCCTCTCCGGTCCCGCTGACCAACTTGGTGTCCACCAGGAGCTTGGGCAGCCAGATCCCCTCCGCTACGGCAGCCAGAACAACCTCGGGCATGTCCTCCGGATTATCATGCTGGCTGAATATCTTCTCGAAATTCTCTTCCGCTCTCTGGGCTGTCACAGCATCATAAAACCGACCAGTCAACTCCCGAGCCAACTGCTGCTTAACCGCTTTGGGATGCACCCTGCCAGCCTGCATCTCATCCTTAAGCGCACCTATCTGCTCCTCGGCAAGATCGCTGAGCAACTCGAAATAGCGGAACATGAGGCTGTCGGAAACCGACATGGTTTTCCCATAGATGTCATCGGCCTTTTCCGTGATGCCGATATAGTTGCCAAGGGACTTGCTCATCTTGTTGACCCCGTCGAGTCCTTCGAGCAAAGGCATGGTGATGACCACCTGAGGGTCCTGCCCCCAGACGCGTTGCAGATCGCGGCCCATGAGCAGATTGAACAACTGGTCGGTACCGCCAATCTCCACGTCCGCCTTAAGCGCAACAGAATCATACCCCTGAATAAGGGGATAGAGGAATTCGTGGATGCTGATAGGCCGTTCATTTTCGAAACGGACCTTAAAATCCTCACGCTCAAGCATGCGCGCCACGGTAAGTTGCGAGGCAAGCATGATAAAATCCTTAGAGGTGAGCTTATTCAGCCAGGTGCTGTTAAAAACGACCTTCGTTTTTTCCGGGTCGAGAATTTTAAAAATCTGCTCTTTGTAGCTTGCGGCATTTTCCTCAACCTGTTCAACGGTCAAAGCCTTTCTGGTCTCTGATTTTCCGGTTGGATCCCCGATCATCCCAGTAAAATCGCCGATCAAAAAATTAATTTCATGGCCGAGATCCTGAAAATGCTTCAACTTTTGGATAAGAACCGTATGCCCCAGATGAAGATCAGGAGCGGTCGGATCAAAACCTGCCTTAATCTTCAAAGGCGTTCCGGTCACTTTCGCCTTTTCCAGTTTTTTCACAAGATCTGCCCTGGAAATAACGGCAACAGCCCCGCGCTCTATCAGTTCTACCTGTTTTTCAATTGATATCTTCATGTGTTATCAGTGGTTGATGGTCCCGCAAAAAAAATGCGGATGGAATCATGGTTACCTGATTCCATCCGCATGTCAGAACGTTACTATTTAGCGTATTCCACAGCCCTGGTTTCCCGAATTACGGTTACCCGAATCTGGCCAGGATAGGTCAACTCCTGTTCGATTTTCTTGACGATATCCTTGCTGACTATCATTGCTTCCGCATCGCTGATCACCCCACTGTTGACGATGATCCGGACCTCACGGCCAGCTTGAATGGCATAGGATTTCTCAACTCCCTTGAAAGAATTGGCGATCTTTTCAAGATCCTCAAGCCGCTTGACATACGACTCCAGCATTTCCTTCCGCGCCCCGGGCCGTGCGCCGGAGAGGGCATCAGCAGATTGCACAAGAACATCAAGAATTCCATCCGGCGGGACATCTTCGTGATGGGCAGCAATGGCATGCACGATAACCGAGGATTCGCCATATTTTTTAGCCAAATCCGCACCAATGCTGGCGTGCGATCCCTCAATCTCATGATCCGCAGCCTTGCCAATATCATGCAACAATCCAGCCCGCTTTGCCAGTTTCACATCAATCCCGAGCTCGGCCGCCATAATGCCGCAGAGAAAAGCAACTTCCAGGGAATGCTGTAAGACATTCTGACCATAGCTGGTCCGGTATTTGAGACGGCCAAGCAGCTTGACCAACTCCAAATTGACACCATGGGCGCCCACATCAAAGGTTGCCTGTTCCCCTGCCTCCCGCATGGTCACGTCAAGCTCCTCGCTCACCTTTTCCACAATCTCCTCGATTCGAGCGGGATGAATACGGCCATCGGTGATCAGCCTCTCTAGGGACTGACGGGCAATCTCACGCCGGACCGGATTGAACCCGGAGAGAATGACCGCTTCCGGGGTATCATCGATAATGATATCGATCCCGGTTGCCGCTTCGATCGCCCGGATATTCCGACCTTCACGACCGATGATCCGGCCTTTCATCTCCTCATTTGGCAAAGGAACGACGGAAACAGTTTTTTCCGCGACATAATCGCCGGCATACCGAGAAATGGCCAGGGCGATGATGTCCTTCGCCTTTTTATCTGCAATGATCTTCGTTTCGTTTTCGATCTTAACCACCATCTTGGCGGCTTCCATCCGTGCTTCACTTTCGATACTGTCCGTAAGCTGTTTTTTCGCTTCCTCACGAGATATTCCGGAAATTTTTTCAAGCTGAACGCGCTGTTCTTCAATAACAAGATCAATCTCTTTTTGACGACGAGCCAGGACTTCTTCCTCGCGGGCAAAGGACTGTTCCTTTTTCAAAAAATCCATCTCACGCTTGTCCAGAAAATCCATTTTCCGTTCAATCTGTTCAAGCTTCTGGATGAATTTCTTCTCCTCCTCAAGAACATCTTTCTTGAGCGCCTTGATGTCCTTTTCTGCTTCCTGCTTCAAGGCAAAGGCTTCATCCTTACTTTGCAGAACAGCTTCTTTTTTAATCTGCTCGGCTTGGGCCAAGGCATTTTCAATGAGCTTGCGTCCCTGGGCCTCAAGATTCTCCGTACGATCTTCAAGGAATTTCTTACGCACCAGAAAGCCAAGGCCAACTCCACTGCATATGCCAAGTACAATCGCTAATATTATCTGTACAGTCACGGAGACAACCTCATGTCGAATTTATCTGGAAAGCCCGCACAGGTTCCCTTCGGGGAACATGCCGCACTCAATGCCTAAAATAAGCGATGGGAAGGAATATGGCAAACCTTACGGTCAGGCCTGCACACAAGCCACCAACCCTTGTTTATGAAACGGGGGAGGAATCAGGAGGAAACAAAAACGGGAAAAAAGGACTGCTTCAGGTGTAAATCACTTGCCTTGACAACAAATACTCAGACGACTGTTTTTCTCAATATCAATATAATATCTCCCCATACTCCGGAGAGTTTTTCTGTCGTATGATGCAAACAAGTGACCTGAACCACAATCCCATGCACATTTCCCACTTGGGAAAATCGGCAAACACTACCGTTCTCGCATCCTCTTGATGGGGCAGAATAGTATTACTGCTTATTCTGCCTGCCCAATATTATATAAATGCCCATCCCTATCCTAAAGGGGGGCAGTAAGGTAATAATCAAATCCCCCGCCTTTGAAGTGTCCGGCAGTGACATCGAACCTAACTACGTTAGGTGGGCGGTACTTGTATTCCCTTTAAGGAATTCCACCGAGGTGGATTCCTTTCCAAAAATAGCAAAGTCGCCCTCAATCTAAATGTTGGCTCGAGACACTCTCCCAGATCACTAACAAGGCAGGGGAAATCTCTGTATCACCTAAAAATTCTTCTCTATTTTCTGACTGAGCAGGCTTATTTTTGCCTCAACCCGGTGCTTATATTCTTCGTGTTCTCTTTGCAATTTGACATACATACTTGCGATGTTCAAGCTCGTTAAGATACCAAGCTTGTTTGCTGGTAAGACATGCTGAGAGGCTTGCCCAGCATTTTCCAGTTGCGTTTTCACCAAAGACAAAATTTCCTGCACGTCTTTTTCCGGGGCATCTGTATAGAGCGGATACTCCTGGCCAAGCACTTTAAAGGTGACCAATCGTTCCACAATGCACCATCAATGAAAGGGTTAACAGAATAACTCCCTGAAAGCAATATATTTTCACAATCAGTTGCCTACCAGAACCCCTTGCACAGGCTCAGAAGACCCCTTGCCAAGAACAGGCGATGGAGATAACGGATCAGCCACAAGTGCCGCTGATTTCTCCCATTTCTCAATGGACCCGAGCAGACTTGAAACCCGTTGATGGATACTCTTTTTCTCGTCCTTCAAGCGCTTGACCTGCTCCTCAAGCCCCTTTTTGTCCTGTTCCAAACGGGCAATATCGGCTTGCAGTCTAATCTTGTCTCCCTGAACTGAATCGAGATTGTTTAACATTTTCTCGACGTTACCCTCAAGCTTCTTCAAATCTTCCTCATATTCCATACAAAACTCCTCTTCTCTCAAAATATGCGAGATGGATCGAATTTACCCACAGAAAAGCCCACGTTCCAGAGTACAGGCCGCAAGCAAAAAACCTAGCACATCTTCTTCCCGTAACTGCCGGAAGAATTTGAAATTTACTCCTTCGGAAAAACGAAAGTCAAGCCCTTTATCTTGAAAAGAAAAGCTATGGCCATAATCGCAGAAACATATCTCCCACCGTACCGCATTCATATATCAATGGTATGAGGAGCAACAGTACTCCATGAAGGAATATTGCTCTGTTGCAAATGGGTGAAGGAGCCAATGCGCACACTATTTCCGATCGTACAACCGTCTATTTTCACGAAAGAATCAATGTGTACCCCAGTACCAATATTACACGCCCCCGTGAGGACAGTGTTGGGATATATCACGGTATCTTTCCCAATTTTTACGGTTTTTTCTATGGTAACCGCTTCAGGCTGAACAAGGGTGACTCCGGATTCCATGAGCACATCAAGATAGCGTCTCTGTAAAACAGCATGGGCTTGCGCCAGTTCACGCCTTGAATTTACCCCCAAAACTTCCTCACTGTTTGTACAACAAAATTTATAAACATGAATCCCATCGCCGGAGGCAATTGCTACGATATCAGTAAGATAGATCTCGCCCTGCATATTGTCTGTGCCAACTCTCTTGAGTGCATCAAACAAAAAATGTACATCAACACAATAAATACCAGCATTAATTTCTTTGATCTTTTTTTGTGCAGGGTTAGCATCTTTTTCTTCAACAATCTTCACAATGTTTCCGTGTTCATCGGAAACAATTCTTCCATAGTTGTCTGGTTCTGCAACGTTGGTCGTCATCACCGTTAAACGAGAAGCGCTTTCGACATGCGCATGAAGGAATAACCGGAGCGTTTCTCCCCTAATGAGGGGGGTGTCTCCGCACAAGACAAGAACCGAACCTGTATGAGACCGCAATTTATCCTCACAGGCCAGAACAGCATGGCCTGTTCCCAATTGTTGTGACTGCTGGACAAATGATATTGGATATCCCCGGAGAGATTCTTCAACCAATTGGCGCTGATGACCGGTGACAACAATATTTTCCCCGAGCAATAGGGGCTGAAGCGCATCCATAACGTGGTGTATCATCGGAGAGAAGAAGGCTTCATGCAGCACCTTGGGGCTCTCCGACTTCATCCTGGTGCCCTTTCCAGCAGCTAACACAATACCAACAACAGAAGAATACTCCATATCCCCTCTCCTCATAAATGCTAGCTTTAAAACCGTTCAAAAAACATACCCGTGATTTAGGCAAAAAAAAAGCCCTTCCTTTTGAGGGGAAGGGCTTTACTACAAAAAAGAATCGGCGGCGACCTACTCTCCCACCAAGCTTCCCTGGCAGTACCATCGGCGCTGAGAGGCTTAACTTCCGTGTGCGGAATGGGAACGGG
>JAPLJH010000034.1 GCA_026388695.1 Deltaproteobacteria bacterium
CTGGAATTCAGGTCGTTTGATTGAGGAGAAAAAAATGGAAGGTCTACTGTTTTTACTTTTCTGGATCGGAGGTGCAGCGCTCCATACCGTATTTGATCTCAAGATCAAACCGTTGATCCATGCCAATGAGGAAACATTGCCATGACACCTTTTTGAGGCGACTGGGTAAAATTTTCGTCATGCTGGATCGCAAGATTAAACGATTAAATTACGCAAAAGGAGTGTTGTCCCATGAATAATTTCTTAGCTGGTGTGTTGCCGCAGGAGGGTGGTTTGGTTGCCAGCCCCTCGCGTTCGTACAACGTTACTATTGCCATCGGTGGCCTGCTCGCTGCTCTTGGTCTTGCTGCCGGACTGCATTCCATGTATGTCGGGCATGAGCATACCTTTGGCGTCACCCGGGATGTTCCTTGGGGGCTGCTGATCGCCGCTTATGTGTTTTTCGTGGTCAGTTCAACCGGACTGTGTCTGGTCTCCTCCATTGGTCATGTTTTTGGCGTTGAGGCATTCAAGCCCATTGCCAAGCGCTCGGTGTTCATGGCCATCGTTACCATTGTCGCCGGTTTTTTCGTGATCGGATTCGAGATCGAAAATCCCTGGCGGATGCCCATCTATAATATGTTGTCTCCCAACCCCACTTCCAATATTTGGTGGATGGGAACCCTGTATGGCGCGTATCTCTTCTTTATGGTTGTTGAGTTTGCGCTGTTGCAGATGGAAAAACATAAGACCGCCGGAATGCTCGGCCTGCTGGGAGTTATTTCCGGTATTGCCGCACACAGCAACCTTGGCGCGGTTTTTGGCCTGCTCAGTGGTCGCGAGTTTTGGCATGGTCCGTATATGCCCATTTACTTCATCACTTCTGCCATGATGTCCGGCTGCGCGGCGGTTATCTTCTTCCACTGCCTCGGGTATCGGGCAAATGGCTGGAAGATGAGCGAGAAACTAGAAGGCTCTTTGATGTCGACGGCAAAATTGGGGGCAACCCTGATCGCGGTGATCATGTTTTTCACCACCTGGAAGATGATCACCGGCATCAGCGGTCAGCCGCCAGGAAAGTATGAGGCCATGATGGCTCTGGTGAACGGCCCCTAATATCCCCGTTCTTTTTTGGGCCTCCGTTTCGGGGATCGTCGGCATTTTCTTCATGCGCTACGACCTGGTCGTGGTTGGGCAGCTTGTTCCTTGGTATAGCGAGTTGGGGGTTGTTGATATGCCCGAGTTGTTAACCTATACCCCTTCTCTGCATGAGATTGTGATCACCGCAGGGGCAATGGGGCTCTGTGTTGCTGGGTTCTTCATGGGCGAGAGACTTTTCAGGGGGCATTTGTCCGAGGATCACTAAGCGCGCAGAGGAGAAGGATTATGGTGGCCAAGAGAAAAACGGCCATCCAGCCTTTGCGGCCAGATTTGCCGATTTACCCCATAGGGGTGGCAGCAAAGCTGTTGGATGTTCATCCGAGAACACTTCGTATCTACGAGGCAGATGGGCTGGTTCATCCCCAGCATAATGGATCCCGGCGGCTGTATTCCCGCGGTCGTTGCGTGTCGCGGGCGACGAGGTAGCAGAAAAAAAAGCCAAGGCGGCCGACCGGGCAAAGGAAAATACCGGTTCTGGCCGCAAGAAGCAGGTCGGGCGCAACTGATACAGTTGGTGGTTAACGAATAATAAAAAAAGGCCGGAGAGGGTTTCTCTTCGGCCTTTTTGTTTGGTTTCTCAGGGAAGTTTCGAAAAGGTCAGCTTGTGCGGTGTCCGCCTTTCGGTTGGTCGGCTTCCTTTTGGCAAGCAAACGCCATACTGCAAAATATCTTGACAAGGGGGCAATAGCGCCATATTTTCGGAGTGAACATTCACTCCGAAAAAGGAAATCTGTATGGCGACTTCTGAAAAGCGTCACGAAATACTGCGCGCGGCATTGGAACTGATTGCCGAACATGGTTTCCATGACGCCCCCATTGCTGCCATTGCCGAGCGGGCCAGCGTGGGAGCAGGGACCATCTACCGCTATTTTGAAAACAAGGACGTGCTTATCACGGAACTGTTTCAGGAGTTGCATGATAGAATCTGGACAGGACTCCTAAAAGGATATGAGCCAGATACGTCACTCAGGGAACGATTTGTCCATCTGAGCACGGCGCTGCTCCGCTATTTCATTGATAACCCCTTGGATTTTCGTTACCTGGAGCAATATCACAACTCCCCTTATGGTGTGGCTTTCCGCCGCGATCGACTCTTGGGCAGCGGGGGGGGCGGGGATCTGTACCGTATCCTCCTGGAAGAGGGGGTGGCCCAGCAGATTGTCAAGGATATCCCTCTGGTTGTTCTTTTCGCCTTGGCGTTCGGTCCGCTTCTCGCGGTGGCCCGCGATCATATCCTTGGCTTTGTCGTACTGGATGAGTCCTTAATCGCGCAGACCGTTCAGGCCTGCTGGGACGGCATCAAAAGGTAAAAATCATTGCGTCGTTTGTGGCAAAGTTTTTTATATCGCAATTGCGGCGTAAATGTTCGCTCTTGTATGTGGTCGCAAATTTTTTTCCTTCCTCCGGCGCGTCGGTTCGCTGCATCAGGAAAGGAAAGTCGCTCAACTTCTTCGAGGTATTAGGTAATGGACACCACGGATACAGTCAAACGGATCGCCCTGGCGGGACTCTTAATCGGCACATGCGCGATAACCGGTTGCAAACAAAATTCTTCTGCGGGGCCGCCAACCGGTGGCCCACCCGAGGTGGGGATCGTGTCCATCGTCACCGCACCGGTCACCCTGAGCATGGAGCTGTCGGGCAGGACCTCGCCCCACCTGATTGCCGAGGTGCGTCCCCAGGTCGGGGGGATTATCCAGAAAAGGCTGTTCACCGAGGGTTCGGAAGTGAAGGCCGGGCAGGTCCTGTATCGAATAGATCCCGCCACCTATCAGGCCGCCCATGCCAATGCCAAGGCCGCTCTGGCCCGGGCCGAGGCCAACCTTGTTTCCGTCCGCCTCAAGGCGGAGCGCTTCCAGGAGCTGGTGGCAATCAATGCCGTGAGCCGACAGGATTACGATGATGCCAGCTCAATGCTCAAGCAAGCAGAGGCCGAGGTGGCGGCCAATCAGGCGGTTGTCGAGGCTAGCCGCATCAACCTGGATTACACCAGCGTCAAGGCGCCGATATACGGGCGGATCGGTCGCTCCACCGTGACCGACGGGGCATTGGTCACGGCAAACCAAGCGGCGCCCATGGCCACGATTCAGCAGCTCGATCCCGTCTACGTGGATGTGACCCAGTCCAGCGCTGAGTTGCTCCGCCTGAAGCGCAATCTTGCCAATGGCGAGCTCAAAAGGGCAGGACGCCGGCCAGGCAAAGGTCAAGCTGCTGTTGGAAGACGGGAGCTCCTATCCGCAAGAGGGGGTCCTGAAGTTCAGCGAAGTGGCCGTGGACCAGAGCACCGGTTCCCTTACCCTGCGGGCGCTTTTTCCCAACCCGAACCAACTGCTGTTGCCCGGCATGTTTGTCCGCGCCATTGTCCAGGAGGGAGTCAGCGAACAGGCGATTCTCGTACCGCAGCGCGGGGTTACCCGTAACCCCAAGGGGGAGGCCATGGTCATGGTGGTTGGTGCCGAAGAGAAGGTGGAGCCTCGGATCATCAAGGTTTCCCGGACGGTGGGCGACAACTGGCTGGTGAGTGAAGGATTGAAGGCTGGAGAGCGGGTGATCTTGGAAGGGCTTCAGAAGGCGCGTCCCGGAACCCAGGTCAAGGCCGTGGCCTTCAGCAGCAAGCCGGATTCCTCCCCGTCCGCTGCCCCGCAGCCCTTGGTGGTTAAAAAGTAAAGGAGTCTTTCCATGCCCCGTTTTTTCATCAACCGCCCGATTTTTGCCTGGGTAATCGCGATCATGGTCATGCTGGCCGGCCTGCTGGCGATCAAAACCCTGCCGATTTCCCAATACCCGCCCATCGCGCCGCCGCAGATCACCATCAATGCCCGGTATCCGGGCGCTTCGGCCCAGACCGTGCAGGATACCGTCACCCAGGTCATCGAACAGAAGCTCAACGGCATCGACAACCTGATCTATATGTCCTCCACCAGCGATTCAGCCGGGGCGGTGGCCATCAACCTGACCTTCAAGGCCGGCACCGACCCGAACATCGCCCAGGTCCAGGTGCAGAACAAGCTGCAGCTTGCCACGCCACTGCTGCCCCAGATCGTGCAGCGCCAGGGAATCGCGGTGGTCAAATCGAGCCGAAACTATCTGCTCATCGTCGGGCTGGTTTCGGAAGACGGCTCCATGGACCGAAATGCCTTGACCGACTATATGGTTTCCAACCTCCAGGATATTATCAGTCGCCTGGACGGGGTGGGGGAAGTACAGCTGTTCGGCACCCAGAACGCCATGCGGATCTGGCTGAACCCTGCCAAGCTGAACAGCTTCCACCTGACCACCAGCGATGTGATTGCGGCGCTGCAGGACCAGAATGCCCAGGTTTCCGCAGGGCAATTCGGCGGCACCCCTGCGGTGGCGGGGCAACAGCTTAACGCCACCATCACGGCCCGCACCCTGTTGCAGACCCCGGAGCAGTTCGATGCCATCATCCTGCGCACCAACAGCGACGGCTCCACGGTCAGACTCAAGGATGTCGCCGAAAGCAAGATCGGCACTGAAAACTACGATGTTCAGTCGTACTACAAGGGGAAACCGTTGGGCGGCATGGCCATCCGGCTGGCCGCAGGCGCCAACGCCCTGGATACGGGCGAAAGGATCAAGGCCAAGATGGCGGAGTTGTCGAAATACTTCCCTGCCGGCATGAAGGTGGTTTACCCTTACGACACCACGCCCTTTGTCAAGATCTCCATCGAAGAGGTGGTCCAGACCTTGATTGAGGCGGTCTGCCTGGTCTTTATCATCATGTTTCTCTTCCTGCAGAACTTTCGGGCCACCCTGATCCCCACCATCGCGGTGCCGGTGGTTTTGCTCGGGACCTTTGGGGTGCTGTCGGCCAGTGGTTTTTCCATCAACACCCTGACCATGTTCGCCTTGGTCATCTCCATCGGGTTGCTGGTGGATGATGCCATCGTGGTGGTGGAGAACGTGGAGCGGATCATGTCCGAAGAGGGGTTGTCGCCGCGGGAGGCGACCATCAAGTCCATGGGCCAGATCACCGGCGCCCTGTGGGGTATCGCCACCGTGCTGTCGGCGGTTTTTGTGCCCATGGCCTTCTTCGGAGGCTCCACCGGCGTCATCTACCGGCAGTTCGCTATCACCATCGTCTCCTCGATGATCCTGTCGGTCCTGGTGGCCATGATCCTGACTCCGGCCCTGTGCGCCACTCTGCTCAAACCGATTGAAAAAGGCCATGAGCCCGGGGAATGCGGCTATTTTTGCCGTTTCTTCCGCTGGTTCAACACCTGGTTCGACCGCCGCCGGGAGCAGTATGAAGGGATCGTTGGTCGTTCCTTTGGCAAGCCCATCCGCTATCTCGTTGTGTACGGCGCCATTGTGGCGGCCATGGCCTTCCTTTCCCTGCGTCTTCCCACCGCCTTCTTGCCGGAGGAGGATCAGGGGTTCCTTCTCTGCCAGCTTCAATTGCCGGCCGGTGCCACCCAGGAGCGGACCATTCAGGTGATCCGCCAGATGGAGCAGCATTTCCTGGAAAAAGAATCCAAGACCGTGGAAGGGATAATCACCGTGGCCGGGTTCAGTTTTGCCGGCCGCGGCCAGAACATGGGGCTGGCCTGGGTGAAACTCAAGGACTGGAAGCTCCGCAAGGATAAGGATCTCAAGGCACCTGCCATTGCCGATCGGGCCAAGAAGGCCTTTTCGCAGTTTCGCGACGGTTTGGCCTTCGCCTTTGCCCCGCCTGCAGTACTTGAACTGGGGGTGGCGAACGGCTTTGACATGCAGCTACAGGATCGTGGCGGCTTGGGACACGAAAAGCTGATGGAGGTGCGCAACCAGTTATTGGAGATGGCCAAGAGCAATCCCAAACTGACAGCGGTACGCCCAAACGGTCAGGATGACGCACCCCAGTTCAAACTGGATATTGATGATGTGCGGGCCGGGGCGTTGGGGGTTTCCCTGGCCGACGTTAATATTGTTCTGGCCACAGCCTGGAGCAGTTCCTACGTGAACGATTTTATCCAAAACGGCCGGGTCAAGAAGGTCTATCTCCAGGCCGAGGCCAATTCCCGGATGCTGCCGGAGGATATCAACCGTTGGTATGTCCGCAACGCCAAGGGTGAGATGGTGCCGTTCTCTGCCTTTGCCACCGCTCATTGGCAGTACGGCTCGCCTCGCCTGGAAAGGTATAACGGTATTCCCTCCACGCAAATCATGGGCCAGGCAGTCCCTGGCGTGAGTACCGGCGAGGCCATGGCTGAAATGGAGAAGATGGCCGCCGAGCTTCCGTCGGGGATAGGTTACGAATGGAGCGGCCTTTCCTACGAGGAAAAACAGGCAGGCAAACAGGCGCCGGCCCTGTATGCCATTTCGCTTTTGGTGGTGTTTCTGGCCGTGGCGGCGCTGTATGAGAGTTGGACCATCCCTTTTGTCAATCTGCTGATGCTGCCACTCGGCCTGGTGGGAGCAGTAACGGCGGTCACCATGCGGGGGCTGCCCAACGATGTCTATCTCCAGATCGGTCTGCTCACCACCGTGGGGCTTTCGACGAAAAACGCCATCTTGATCATCCAATTCATCAAGGCGCAGATGGAGCAGGGGCAAGAGCTGGTTGCGGCCACCCTGGCGGCGGTGAAGATCCGGTTGCGGCCGGTCATCATGACCTCGCTGGCCTTTTTCTTCGGCACCCTGCCGCTGGTCCTGACCCGCGGGGCGGGCGCCGGGGCGCAGAACGCCATCGGCACCGCCGTCACCGGCGGACTGCTCTCGGCCACCTTCATCGACTTGATTTTCATCCCGTTTTTCTTTGTTCTGGTTTCCCGACGCTTTGCCAAGAAGCAGCCGACACCGCAATCCCCGGCTGAGCCCAACGTTTCGGAGGTGCATTGAGATGAAAGCAAAGCGCACAGCCCTGTGTCTGCCTTTGGCCGCATTGCTTTGCCTGGGCGGCTGCACCATGTCCCCCAGATACGCCCGGCCGGAGGCGCCGGTGCCGGCTGTCTGGCCGAGCGGCCCGGCCTATCAAGAGCGGAGCGGCAATCAAGCCGACAAAGAGGCGGCCGATCTTCCCTGGCAGGAAGTTTTTGTCGAGGAACAACTGCAAAAACTGATCGCCCTGGCCCTCACGAACAACCGCGACCTGCGGATCGCTGCCCTCAACATCGAGCGTTCGCGAGCCCAGTACCGAATCCAGCGTGCCGAGCTGTTGCCGCAGATCGACGCCACCGGTACCGGCAGCAAGCAGCGCATCCCGGAGACCCTTTCGTCCACCGGCCAGGCAGAAACCGTCCATCAATACAGCGTCGGCCTTGGGGTCAGCGCCTATGAACTCGATCTGTTCGGCCGGGTGCAAAGCCTGAAGGACCAGGCGTTGGAAGAGTATCTCGCCACCGAGCAGGCGCGGCGCACGGTGCAGATCAGCCTGGTGGCCGAGGTGGCTACCAACTACCTGACTCTTGCTGCCGACCGCGAGCGGCTGCACCTGGCCCAGGAGACCCTTACGGCCCAACAGGCCACCCACCAACTGATTAAGCGGCGTTTTGAGTTGGGGGTCGCCTCTGAGCTGGATCTGCGGCAGGCGCAAACTCGGCTGGATGCGGCACGGGTGGATGCCGCCCGCTATGCTACCCTGGTGGCCCAAGACGAAAATGCTCTCAACTTGGTGGTCGGTTCCCCGGTCCCGGCCGAGTTGCTCCCCAAGGCGCTTTCCGAAACCCTCACTGCTGTGCAGGATATCGCTCCCGGCCTGCCTTCCGAGGTCCTGCTTCGGCGTCCCGATGTTCTGGCGGCCGAGAATCAACTCAAGGGATTCAGCGCCAACATCGGCGCGGCGCGGGCCGCGTTTTTCCCGCGCATCACCCTGGTGGGGTCCGTCGGGGTGGGCAGCAATGAGCTCTCCACCCTCTTTACCTCTGGTTCCGGCGCCTGGGCCTTTGCCCCGAACATCGTGCTGCCGATCTTTGATGCCGGCTCACGGTGGGCCAGCTTGCAGGTGGCGGAGGTGGATCGGGATATCGCTGTTGCCCGCTACGAAAAAGCAATCCAAACCGCCTTCCGGGAAGTGGCCGATGCCCTTGCCCAGCGGGGCACCATCGACGAGCAGCTGGCAGCGCAGCAGTCGCTCACCGAGGCCACGGCCGCAAGTTACCGGCTTTCCCAAGCTCGCTACGAAAAAGGGGTGGACAGCTATCTGGCCGTGCTCGATTCTCAGCGCTCGTTGTATGGCGCGCAGCAGGGGTTGATCGCCACCCGTTTGACGCGGCTAGTAAATCTGGTAACTGTATACAAAGTGCTGGGAGGGGGGGCGGTCGAGTGACCATCTCCATATGAAGTCGGGTGAGTGATGAGCCATAAAAAAAGGCCGGAGCAGAGTTCTCTTCGGCCTTTTTTTATGGTGAGGAGGTGGGGTTCAGTCGAGCTCCTCGCCAAAGGGATTCTTCAGCCCATACCGTTCAATCTTCCGACGCAGGGTGTCCTTGGAGATACCCAATTCCCGGCAGGTGTTCATCCGCCTCCAGTGGTTCCGTTCCAGCGAATGAAAAATCGCCTGTTTTTCGATCTCGTCCAAGAGCTGCGGCTTGTGGAGAGGGATGGCTCCGGTATGTTGGCTGTCCTGGGCCTTGGGGGCAAAGGGCTCGGGCAGGTGTTCCGGTCTGATGAAGCCACCGTGGCAGAGAATGAAGGAGTACTCGATGATGTTCTCCAACTCGCGGATATTGCCGGGGAAGTTGTAGCGCATGAGAATGCCTAAGGCTTCATCGGAGATTCCGACGATATCCTTGCCCTGTTGGGTGCTGAACTGTTTGGTGAAATGTTCGGCAAGCATGGGGATGTCTTCCATGCGGTCCCGCAAGGGCGGGAGAAGGATCTTCACCACGTTCAGGCGATAGAAGAGATCTTCCCGAAAGATGCCTTCCTGGACAAGCTGTTGCAGGTTGCGATTGGTGGCGGCGATGATCCGCACGTCCGCCTTGACCGGTTTGTTGGACCCCAAGGGTTCATACACCTTTTCCTGGAGGACCCGCAGGAGCTTGACCTGGAGGGAGGCCGGAATGTCGCCGATTTCGTCAAGGAATAGGGTGCCTTTTTCAGCGCTGGCAAAGCGGCCCGGCCTATCGTGTTTGGCATCGGTGAAGGCGCCGGCTTTGTAGCCAAAAAGCTCCGATTCAAGCAGGGTTTCCGGCAGGGCTCCACAGTTGACCGCCATGAAGGGGCCTTTGTTGCGCTGGCTTGAGGTATGAATGGCACGGGCCACCAGTTCTTTACCGGTGCCCGACTCACCGAGGACCAGGACGTTGCTTTCGCTGCGGGCGATTTCCGGGAGGATACTGAAGATGCGCTGCATGGACGTGCTTTTGCTGAGGATTTCGCCAAAGGTGTAGCGCCGGGAAAGTTGCTTGCGCAGTTCCGTGACCACGCTGAGGTCCCGGAAGGTTTCCACGCCGCCGATGACGTTGCCTTCGTGGTCAAGGAGCGGGGCCGCGCTGATGCTCAAGGGGATCTGTTTGCCCTCGATATTTTTGACGAAGATGGAGCGGTTGGCCACGGGCTTGCCGCTGTAAAGGCTTTGGGCAATGGCGCAGTTGTCGCCGCAGATGCTGGAGTGGAACACGTCGCTGCACGACTTGCCGATGGCGTCCTGCCGTTTCCAGCCCGTAATCTGTTCGGCCGCCCGGTTGAAGGAGGTGATCTTCCAGTTGCGGTTCACGGTGAACACGCCGTCGGCGATACTTTCCAGTACCAGATCCTTGGTCATGACCGAGGTCAGATCGCGGAAGGTTTCCACCCCGCCGATTACGTCCCCGTCCGGGTCGGTGAGCGGGGCGGCACTGATGCTGATCGGGATGGTCTCCCCGTCCTTGCCCTTGATAAAGATCGAACGGTTGCCAATGGGTTTGCCGCTTTCGACGCTTTGGGCGAGAATGCAGTTGTCGCCGCAGATGCTGGAGTGGAAGATGGTGTTGCAGGGATTGCCGATTACTTCTTCTTTGAGCCAACCGGTGATGTGTTCCGCAGCTTTGTTGAAGGATGTCAGGTTCCAGTTTCGATCTACGGTAAAAACGCCATCGGCAATGCTGTCTAAAATGAGATTCTGCTGTAGGCTGGATGTAACATCCCGGAAGGTTTCGACCCCGCCGATGACTTGGCCATCCGGATCAACAAGGGGTGAGGCGCTGATGCTGACCGGGATGGTCCGGCCATTTTTCCCTTTGATATAGATGGAACGATTGACGATGGACTTTCCGTCGTTGACGCTCTGGGCCAGGATGCAGTCCGCCCCGCAGATATTGGATTTGAAAATTTTGTTGCAGGAGGCGCCGACCACCTCCTGGGCTGTCCAGCCGGTGATCTGTTCCGCCGCCTTATTGAAGGAGGTGATGCGGAAGCATTTGTCTACGGTGAAGACGCCGTCGGCGATGCTGTCCAAGACCAGCGGGTAGATCTGGCCGGGGTCGGTGGCGTCCCGGAGGGTGATGATTGCGCCGGAGAGTTTGCCGTTTTTGTCGGGAATAGGGATCGCCGTGACCAGGAGGATGACTGATTCCTCGCTGTCAGGCTTGTTCATTACGACCCGAAGTCCATGCATGGCCTTTCCTGATGCCAGCGGCCCGTAAAGGCTGCATAGAGCTTCGAATCTGCCTGTCCCGCTGAACACATCCTGGCAGCTCTTGCCGATGGTTTCGCCGGTGGTAAGGCCCATGAGTTTTTTGGCTGCTTCGTTGAAGGAGGTGATTTGCCAGTTTTCATTTACGATGAAAACTGCTTCCTGTACAGGGGGGGCAGATGGTGGGGTTGTCGTATTTTCCATGGCGGCATTCAGGGGGAATTGTCCCAGTATGTTTAATAAAGATTATCGAGTATGAAAATATAGCAGAAAAGGAGAGAGTATGCTTGCAGAAAGGCGTAATTGGCTGTTTTTTCTGGCCTACGGATGGATATGGCGTGACGGGGGGAGCGGTTTGTTGAATTTGTAAATACTTTGGCCGAAAAATTATCTTGACATGCGTGCTTGTCAAATTAGAATGCGTGGAATTTACCTATGGGCAATTAATTCAGAGATTAATTGCTTAAGTACCTTCTGGATTATCCGATTCCTGAAGGGTGGAAGAGGTAGAGCACCCTTCTGAAATACATTGAGGAGACGTGAGAATGAAGATAGATGATTTTAAGAAACTCGAGAATGAGGGGGTTGAAAACCTTCCTTCCGAGGAGCGGCGCCGATTCCTTCGCTTTGGTTTGGCGGTAACCGGTGTTTTTGTTGGAGGGTCTGTGCTTTCTTTGACCTCTGCCCGTAACGCCGAGAGCGCCATGGGGCCGGTTCCGACGTCCGGAAGCTTCCCCTACAGCCCCCACTACACCATGGTTATCCGTCAGAATCGCTGTATCGATTGTGAACGGTGCATGGAGGCGTGTGTGAAGACCAACAATGTTCCTTCCTATGGTTACCGTACTACCATTCTCCAGCAGGAGCGGGAGATTGGCAAGGGTGAGAAAGAGCGGGTCTTTATGCCGGTTCTCTGCAATCATTGCAATCGGCCGCCTTGTGTCCGGGTCTGCCCCACCACCGCAACCTATAAGGACAAGAAAACCGGCATTGTCATGATGGATTACAAGCGCTGCATCGGCTGTAAGACCTGTATGGCGGCTTGTCCCTACAATGCTCGGTATTTTAAAGAAGAGAACCGGGCTGTTGATAAGTGTAACTTCTGTTTCGACACCCGTATTTCCAAGGGCGAGAGCAAGACGGCCTGTTCGGCAGCGTGTCCGGCTGGGGTTCGTATATTCGGGGATCTCACCGACTACAGCAGTGAAGCCTATAAATTGATCCACAAGCCTGAAAAGGTTGTTTGGGTTCTTCGGCCTGAAACCGGCGCCATGCCCAACGTGTTTTACATGAATGATTAACCAAACAGCGGAGAGGGC
>JAPLJH010000062.1 GCA_026388695.1 Deltaproteobacteria bacterium
GTCGTATTCGATGGAAGCACAGCCGTAATACTCTCGCAGTCCAGAAAGAAGCGTCTCGCGCGCCACCCCGTATTCGGCATGGAGAATACGGGCCAGCGGCACCCCGCGCAATACCGCAGCTTGAGCTGCTTTAGCAAGCAAACCCGGCCGGAAAAGAGCAATCCCGGAGAAAGGCTGCATCAATGTCTCTGGATCAAGGTGCGTCATGGCTGAACACCACGGTTTTCCAGAATCGGGCAGGCATGCCGTAATCGGGAAGGGTAATTTCCATCTCCCCATAACAATAGGGAAACTGGCGGCGTGTCCGCTCGGCCGGAATGCTCCAAACAAAGCCGTCTCCCACAAGAAAGAGGCCTGACACTATCATCAGGTAGTTGAAAACCTCCCAGCCAATCCCGCCGCTATCGTTAAAGAAAAGCACAAAGACCACCCCGATGGAAAAGAGGCTGAGTCCGGTGCGGATAAAGGCAAAACCGGTACGGGCCCGGGCCATGACCGTACGCAAACGGGCCATGACATTGCGGCGCTCGGCCAGTACGGTTCGCTCCAAGGCAACCCCGGTGGTCGCCCAGATTCCTGGAGCATGGGAGCTTTTCACCGGCAGAATCATGGGGTTTATGACAACACCCGGCATGGCATGAGGGTGAGGGAAAAAATAATCCCAGATGGTGGGCATGCCGGTTTTTTGCCGCACCGACCTCTGCCCTTCCACCCCGGCCCGCCGCCCGCGCAAATACCAGAAAAAGCCTTCCAAGGCCATAACCACGCCGATGCAGATGAGGCCAAGATCCAAGGCCAGCCAGCGGCTCGCCTGAAATTGGCGCAGCAGACCAAGACCGAGGCTAATAAAAGCGAAGCCGGTGCGGGTAAACGCCAGGCCGGTCCGGACCTTGGCCATCCTGGTTCTAAAACAGGCAAGCACCGTCCGCTCCTCGGCCAGATCGGTCCGGTCGCTGGCCAAATAACGCCGCCGCATCACTGGCGACAGAGCGGTCCAGCCTTGCCGTTGCGCTTCGGCTCCTGGCACCACCTGGCTCCGGCGAAACTCCGGGGCAATGTACTCGTTATATGCCTCGAGCACGCTGGTTCCACCGGTGGCGCCGGTATCGACGCAGGGAGGCAGCGTGGCGTAAATCGCCCGGGCCGGCAGATACCATTTGAGGCCGTCATAGACCATGATGAAGCCGCTTATCAGAAGGGGGATCTCCAAAAGCAGGTAATACCCGGCGCCAGCCAAACGAAGAAAGAGCAGCGCAATGGTGACAAAAGAAAGACCGGTCCGAATAAAAGCCAGGCCGGTACGGCTCTTGGCCAGCAGAGTTCGGTAATGGGTAAACAGGGAACGACGCCCTGCCAGATAGGTACGGACCTTGGCCAGGGGGGTTCGCCCAGCTGTGGGCGGAAAGCCAGTGTTGAGATCCTGATTATGCTCGAAGATCCGAGTAAGATCGTCGGGCAAGGTGACCTGAAACTCGACCTCCTGCACCCCGAGCGTCTTGCGAACCTTGTCGGCCAAAATAGGACTGGGTGCGGTGGCAACCACAGTTGCCCGGCCATCAGTGACAATCCGCGGAAACCAGCCTTCCATTCGAAGCTGAGCCATATCGAGTTTCCACAAGAGCAACTGGGGACCAGTCACCGACTCCTGATACTCGACCCACGGGCAGCCATACCGATCACCAAGCGCCGCCAAGGCATGGAATTTTTCTAACCCTAAGGTCATACCATTGCTCATGTGGTGGCCTGCGCGACTTTTTCAATATTTATCAACCCGGAGAGAGCATAATCCCCCTCCATAAAGGCACGAGCCACGGCGGGAATCATCGCGTCAGTGCCCATGACCGCGTCGAGAAGACGGGTAAAGCCCAAAATCCTACCGACCATCACCAGCTTTTCCTCGATGGCCTCCCTGTTAGCTCCTTGCAAAGAGGCGTTGACCAGATCCTCCTTGACATCAACAAAAAAACCATACTGTTCAAAAATTTCCCCGATGCACAGGGCCCGCCGCCGCCGCCGTTCAAGGCTGGTGCCGCCGCCCTTGAAGCGAAACTTGATGTGATTGCTGCGCGGCTCAGGGGAAGCCACCGCGTCGATCATAATAAAGTGAAAATCCATGCGGGCATTCATGTTGCAATAATCGCGGCTAACCATGGCGTAATTGGGCATGCCGATGGGCCGCTCGGATTTCTGGTCGGTGATAAAGTTGGACATAACTGAACCCATGGGCGTTCCACCGGGCGGTGGCCCCCAGTGCAGACCAGGAGTGGTGATCCCCTGCCACAGCGCCTGGAAAGGCCGGGAGACCACAGATTCCGGCGAAATTCTGCGTCGTGGTGGCCCGGTTATGGCCAAGCCCCCGCCCATGTCGATGACGCTGACAAAGAAAGGCACCGGCGAATCGATGGCATGCACAATGCCAAGGTTTTCCTCCAACATCTCGTCGCCGGCGTGGAACATGGACAGCACCGCCTTTTCGTGGACAAAACGGACGATATCGTGGAGCGACTTGCATTCCATAATGGAGAAGGTTGGCCCGTAAGCGTCGGTGAGATGCAGCACCGTAACCAGCTCCTGCAATTCCCGATGTAATGGGGGCAGAGGCACACGCATCATGCGAAGCGATGGCGGACCATTCTGCCAGATCTTTTCCGTGGCAGCGATCTCTTCAGCGCTGGCCACATATACCCTGCCGTGGCTGCCGTCCACCGTGATCCACTGCCCATCGTGCACGATGTTGGACACATCTTGCAGACTGCAGACCATCGGAGTTTCCTGTTCACGAGCCACACAGGCCAGGTGATCTGCCGGACTGCCCAGTTCCACCAGCACCGCCGCCACCTGACCCAAAAGGTTAGCCGCCTCGACAAAGCTCTGGTGCATGACCAACACCAAGGGCTCTTGAGGAATATTCTCAAAATCCCGCCGGCTTCTCACCACCAGCACCCGACCCGTGGCCCTGCCGCCTGAAGCGATTACCCCTTGAACCAAAAACGGGGCCTGCTCCTGCCAACGGTCACTTTCCTTTATACCTATGGTGGTCATGGGTCGCACCTGAAGGATGACTGCCACTCCCTTGCGATTCACCGCCCACTCCAGATCCAATGGCACGCCCTCGCGCCGTTCCAACTCCCTGCCCCAACCGGCAAGGGTATGCAGTTCCTCCTCGGTGAGCACAGGCTGAAGACAATCCTCTGGGGCAAGCTCTCGCCAGGCCACCCCGCCCGTTTCTTCGCAGACGAGGAATCTCTCTTTTCTGGCGATAGTGGAACGCTGCCAATCCACCCGGCCATCCATTCCGACCAGATAGATATCCGTGGCAGCGCTGCCAGAAACCGCAGCCTCGCCCAGGCCCGGCACCGCGCTGATCAGCATCACACCACTTTCCGGCTCCTGGGGGGAGCGGGTCAGCAGGACACCCGCGGCGCGAGCCTCGACCATCTCAAGACAGAGCACCGCCATGTCGAAGCGCAAGGGGTCCAAGCCGGCATTGAGCCGGTAGGCAAGGCTGCGCGGATTGAAATTGCTGGCCACCACCTGTTTGAACGCCTCAAGAAACTGCGCCTCATCACGGACATTGAGCACCGAGCTGAATTGCCCAGCAAAGGAATGCTGGCTGCCATCCTCGCTAATGCTGCTGCTACGCACCGCCAGGGCCTTACCATTTTTAAAGTATGCACGGGCTGCAGTCGTGATTTCCTCGGCCAGGGTAGCGGGAATCACCGCTTGGTTGATCAAATCCTTTACCTGGGCAACGGTGGCAGCGGAAACGTGTTTTTCCTTGTCCGCCCCGAGGGAGGCCAACAGGTGAACCAGTTCCAAAGAAAGCCCCGCATGTTCAAGAAAAAAGCGGCAGCCTGCCAGGGTAATCACAAAACCATCCGGCGACGGTAGAGCATTCTTGCGCAGTTCAGCCAAGGCCGCGGCCTTGTTGCCGGTTTGCCCCTTGAGGCCGCTGTGAATCTGGGCAAGTGGCAACACACAGGGAATATGCTCGGTGGAAACGAGACTATTCAGCGTAGCCTGGAGGTGTTGGCTTATCGCTTGATGGGCGGCAAACAATCCTCTGTACTGACCGCTGGCCAGATTCTCCAATCGAGCGATCATCTCGGCGGTTTCTTCGATCAGCCGGTGGACCAGTTGGGCCAAGCCCGTAGGATCACCTTGCATTCGCAGATGGATGCTGATTTCGGTAAGGCAATCCACAGCCCGATTGTTGCTGGCCAAAAGAGAACGAAACACATGGTAGCGTGCCTTGAGCAGTTGCTGCGAATCGATCTTCCGCTGCTGGCGAGCCTCCCGCAGTTTGGTAAATTGTTGGCCGAGCCAGCGCCGCATCTACCCTTCCTCCCCAACCTGATCCTGCTTGATGTTTAAAAGAAAACGCTGGAAGAACTCCTCGATGGCTGCCTCGTCGCGCATCCGCACATCCAACTGGCGCGTAAAGGAGATCAACTCGCCCAGCCGACCCAGCACCCGTTCCATTCTGGGAATATCAAGGTTCCTGGCCTTGGCAATCACCAGATCGCCGGTGCGTTCCACCTTGAAATACATCCCGGAGAGAATGGCGCTGATCAACCGGGCCCGCCATTCACGTTTGGACTTTTCAGCCATCCCGCCGGCAAAACGAAAATAGATGTAGTTGTTGTCCGGGTCCGGCGACATGTAGGCGTCCACCACGTTGAAATGGTAGCCCAGACGCAAACAGAGATTACAGTAATGCTCGGCGATGATTCCGAGGTTGTCGCCGGGATAGGCTGGCCCGGTGAGCAGGGCCAGCGGCTTGCTGATCCCGGAAAGAATATCCCTAAAACCCAACGACGCAGGCTCCTTGCCTCCCTGGTCATCTTTAAGAAAGCCATGTAAAATCGCGTTCAGCGGTCTGCTGTTCAGCATCTCCATGCTGATTGCTCCCTCGCCTGGCGCATCCGGCCTGATTCCCGCACCCAGGTCGATGACCCGCAGTTTGAGCGGGATCGGCAGGCGCACCGGCCTACTCAGTTCATCCTGGGAGCCGCTCTGGTCGGCGTGGAAATGGATCAGGGCGTCAATGGCCTTTTCGTGGGAAAAACGAAGGATATCGTGGAAGGTGCTGCAGTTTTCCGCTGTGAACTCCGCAGAGGTTGGATCGACCAAGGTGATGGGCGCCACCCAACGCAGGATGCGACGCAGGATGCGCAGTTCCTGGGAGGCGCGGTAGTCATCCTCTTCCGAGGCGTGCAGCCGGACCAACCCCTCGATGATCCCCTGATAGACCTGCTTGTTTTCCACGTCCACCGTGACCTCCGCCCCGTCGGCAAGAAGCTTGGTGGCATCGCCGGTTCCAAACAGGGCCGGAGTCCGGTATTCACGGGCAATGGTAGCCAGATGTCCGGTGGGACCGCCGATCTCGGTGATGATGGCGGCAGCCCGCCAGACAATGGGGCTCAGTTGCGGGCTGGGGAAGCGCGCCACGGCAATGGCGCCCACCGGGAACTGCTCCGGGTCGGTGTTTTGATCCACATGCACCACCCGACCCGCGGCAATGCCAAGATGGGCGACCTGCCCCTTGCCGGACATGAGCGGCGTGGCAGCAGCAAGCTCGGCAGCAAGTTCACCGGGAAGCGGCGGCGGCTTGGCGGGCAGGGACAGAGGACGACTCTGCAAAATCACCGGCTCATCCCCCAAGGCCCACTCAATATCCTGGGGGTCGCCAAAGGCTTTTTCCAACAACAGGGATTGCTCGGCGAGCCGGGCCAATTCCTTGGGCATCAAGGTTGCCGAACCACGCCGCAAACCGTTGGGCAACATAGCAAACGCTTCCTTGCCGCCGGAAAAGGAATCCGACATGGCGATCTCGCTGGTCAGCGGAGTGAAAGGCCAGACCCGGCTCATGACAAAACGGTCGGCCTGCCTGCGTCCGGAGACCAGATCGTGGGCCGCGCCGCGTAGGGCGGTGACGAGCAACTGATTCTTTTCCGGCGCTTCCGGGTCCCGACTGTAAGTGACTCCGGCAACGCGGGCGTGAATCATCGGCTGCACCCCGGCAGCCATGGGAATGTCTCGGCTGCTGGCCTTTGGGCCTAGATACTCCAGGGCCGCGACCGAAAAACGGGAGGCAATCACCTGACGGTAAGCATCGAGCACCGAGGATAACTCAGGCCGCACCTCAAGCACAGAATGAAACTGCCCGGCAAAACTGCGGGTTTCGGCATCCTCACCCACCCCGCTTGAGCGGACTGCCAGGGGCACTGCCCCCCCTGCCCGCTTAAGCAATTGCCGCAGCTCGTCTTGCACCGACGCCACCAGCGGCTCGGAGAAACGAGCCTGATCGAGCAAACGGGTAATGGCCTCGGAACGCTCTCGGTTGGTGCCAGGTCCGGCGCAGATGGCGTCGATGGCGACAAAAAGTCCGTTTGCCTCCATAAATTCACGGTAGGCAGCAGCGGTGATGGCAAAACCATCCGGGGTCCTGAGATGCAAACGGTTGCGGATTTCACTCAAGGTGGCGTTTTTGCCGCCCACCAGCTCTTCGAAATCGCTGTTGATCAGCGCATAGGCCAGGGTAATATTGCGGTCGTACGGCCCGGCATATTCCAAGGCCAGCCCGGAAAGTTTCCCGGCAATCTCCTCGTAACGGTCGTACAGAGCAAGATAACGATTGTTGGTCAGACTACCAAGGCAAGAGACTACCTCCCGCACCAGCTCGTTCAACTCAGCCACGGCCTCGCCTAAAAACTTCCGGTCAAAAACGTACTCTCCTGCCAGGGCTCCTTCCATGCGGCCAATCTTTTCCAGCACCGCGTTGTTCAAAGAAAGCAGTCGGCGGAACAGCCGAAAGGAGACGGCAAACGAGGAGGTTTCTCCCTGTGCCGCTTTGGAAAAAGGATTGGCGGGAAGATTCATTTCAGGCGTCCCTGTGCAACCGGGGCAAGATGATTCGGAAGGTCGTGCCTCTACCCGGCTCGCTGTCTACCTCGATATCGCCGCCGTGGTCCTTGACAATGGCGTAGCTCAAGGACAGGCCCAGGCCGGTGCCCTCATTCTTGGTGGTGAAAAACGGGTCAAAGATATGGGTCAAGGCCTCGGGGGTGATGCCTGCCCCGGTATCGCTGACCGCGATCCGCGCCTCTTTTTCCTGGACGCTCACGGCCAGATCAAGGCGACCATCGGGCTGCATGGCCTGAACCGCATTGAGCATCAGGTTGACCAGCACCTGCTGCAATTGGTTGGGGTTGCCGCTGATCAGCACCGGCTGCGCGGGATGGTCGTAATGGTACGCAATACCACCCAAGCGGAACTGATTCTTCACCAGGGTAATGGAATTTTCCACCAGCGCGACAAGATCCACCGTCTCCAGGGTGTTGCTTTTACGAGTCCGAGAAAATTCAAGCAAATGGTGCACCACCTCTCTGGCCCGGTCCGACTGAACCAGGATATCGCGCACCATGTCCATCCGTTCGCTGCACGCCAGGTTGGGAAGATCCTCCAGCAGCACCTCAGCGGTGAGCGAGATATTGTTCAGCGGGTTGTTGATCTCGTGGGCGATACCCGCCGTCACCTTGCCGATGGCGGCAAGCTTTTCCGACTGCACCAGTTGGTTCTGCTTGGCATTGAGGGCCTGGAGCATGAGGTTTAAGGAGTTGACCAGCTCGATCCCCTCCACCGAACAAAGAACCTCATCACTTATCGGAATGGAGCTCATCTCTCCCTGCATGATCCTGGCCGAAGCCTCGCGGATGGCCTTGAGGGGCAGCATGATCCAGCGCATCATGTACAGAATCAGAACGGCGCCAAGCCCCACCGCCAGAGCGAGAATAAGCACCGCAGTTTTCTGGTAGCCCGCGACCTGGCGTTCCACCCGAACCCTCGCCCTGGCATCCATGTCGAAGATACTCTTGGTGATGTCCTGGCCGTGTTTGCGCAGGGCATTTTCCAGGGCTTGCTTGTTTCGTGGATTCAGGTCGTCTTGGAGAAGCTGGCGGGAAATAGCCTCGTACTGGCCAAGTTCCTTGTCATACAGGGATTCCAGCTCGCTTTTGTTTTCAAGGAGAACCGCCTTCACCGCAGCAATGGAGGCCCGGACTTGGTCCACATAGTCCAGAGCGTTGAGCAAATCCTTCCGGTCGTTGAACAGGAAATAATTCTTCTCGTAACGCCTGATTTCGAGCACCTTCTGGTTCAGCTCGTAAAACGATTCGATGATCCGAATCTTGTCTTCCATCCGCCAAAGGGCAAAGGTGGCGGTAGCGATGGCTATGATGCTCAGGCCCGCGACAATGCCGATCATGACCAGAAGCTTCCCCCGGATGGAACGGATTCCAGGAAAAAGAAACCGGCAGGGAGGAGAACTTCCCGCCTGATTGGCTGTTTTCTGCGCCGCGTGGGGTGTGGGAAGATTGGGACTCATTCTTTTGCTCTATCGGCTTCCATGGCGCGATAAATAACCTGTTTCAATTCGTCCAGCCGAAACGGCTTGGCCAGAAAGGCGAAAACCCCCTCCTGTTGCGCCAGTTCCGCTGTATCCGGCGAGGCATAGCCGGTGATGATGATCACTCGGGTCTTGGGGTTCATGGCCCGGACCCTTTTGAGCACCTCGATGCCGTCAATCCCTTCCATCTTAAGATCGGTCACCACGATGTCAAAGGGTTTTTCTGCAATGGCCGCAAGGGCTGCGGCAGAATCGGTATAGGTCTCGATCTCAAAGCCGATCTTGCCGAATACCTGCTTGAGCCGCTTGCCGACAATGGGTTCGTCATCCACCACCAGCAGTCGCATGTTTGTTTCGCTCATTGTACCTTCCTCCCTGCTCTCAGTTATCGACGACATAACGTAAAAAAAACTCAACAATCTGTAACTGTCCAGCAACGCCGCAGATGCGCGACAGAGGCCTGAGAGCTATACACTTGGTATGCGAACAGGCCGATAACAGCAGCGAAGCGGCGAAGCAGATGCGGTGTTGCTGGACTGTTACCCGGCAACAATGCCGTAATCGCCCATAAGAAATGCCTCGGCATACCTGGCTACGGCCTGATCATCCGTCATCTGCACGTCCAACTGCCTGGTGAAGCCGATCAAGCGGCCCAGGATATCCAGGGTACGCTCCATTTCCGACTGCGACAGATTGCTGGTCCGGGCAATGACAAGATCCCCCTTGGTCTGGATACTGAAATCAAAGGCCTCCAAGATGGTGGCGATGAGAGTCGCCCGCCGAGAACGCTTGGCAATATCGGTGGCCCCGCCCAAAAAGCGGAAATAAATATGATTGTCGCGCTCCACGTCGTGACAGAAGGCGTCGATAATATTGAAGTGATACCCAAACCGGAAGCACAGGTTCACATAGGTTTCGCTGATGATGGCAATGTTGTGCCCGGTGTACTGCCCGGAAAGGGTGTCCTGCGGGGTGGTCATCATGCTGTGCATCATGTCGCGGAAACTCACCGACATGGCCTCCTGATGCCAAGCCCCGGGGAACATCATGCCCTGGAGGATGGCCCGGAAGGGAATCGAGCGGATGGCAGAAAATGGAATTTGGTCTCGCGGGGCGTCCGGGGCAATGCCGCCGCCGATATCAATGGCAAGGATACCGGCTTGAATGGGCAAGTCCAGCCGTCTGGCCAAGCCGCCGGGCAGACAGCGGTCATCCCGCCCCAGTTCCACCAGATGCAGCACTGCGGTTTCATGGATGAAGCGCAACACGTCGTGGAAGGTTCGGCACCCTTCGGGTCTAAATTCTTGCATCAGCGGATCAACCAGATTTAAGCGGGAAACCTCCCGGAGAATGCGGCGCAGCATGCGAAACTCCGGGGCCATGTGCAAGTCCATGGTGGTGGTCGCCTGATAGGTGAGGAGCTCCACTACTCTACCCCGATAAATCCGGCGATCCTCGGCGTCCACGGTTATTTCCTCGCCGGGAACCACCTTAACCATGATATCTGGAACCCCGACCAAGCAGGGAACCCGCAACTCACGGCACAATGTGGCCATGTGGCTCGCCGGGGTGCCCACCTCGGTGACAATGGCTGCGGCCCGGTGCATGACCTGAACAAATTGAGAGGAATCGCGATGGCTGATCAGTACCGCGCCCTCGGGAAAATCCTTGAGATCGGCCAGAGTTTCCACCCAGAAAGCCGGACCAGCGCCGATGCCCTGCTGGGCCACCCGTCCTGCATCCACCGCAATAAGTTCATAGCCTTCGAGTTTTTCAGAAAGCTTTGGTTTTCCTTTTTCGCTCTCCGTGATCAACAGAGGTCTGGACTGCAGAATATAGAGAGCACCCTGGGGGTCTAAGGTCCATTCGATGTCCTGGGGCCGTTTGAAAAAAGTTTCCAAGTGAATGGCGACTCCGGCAAGCTCCAAAAGGGTCTGCTCGTCGAGACAGGGAACCCCGCTCTGCCCGTTCGGCACCGCTCGCATCGTCAGCCCGCCATCGGCCGTCCCTGTTGAGCGCAGGGCTTCATGCTTTGCGGCAATTACCCGCTCAATGACCTGCGGCGGCTCACCCTTGCTGAGCCGGAAAAAATCCGTAGGCACCTGTCCCTCAACCACAGCCTGCCCTTGTCCAAGAGCGCCGACCGCTACCATACTCTGCGAACCGGGCTCCATGGGATCAATGGAATAGATAATGCCGCTGGCTTGCGCCCGGATCATGCGCTGGCAGCAGGCAGCAATGGACATAGGACTGCCTTCGGGGAAAACCTGCCGCCGGTAGCGGATAGCCTTGGCGCCGAAGAGACTGGCCGCCACCAGCAGATAGGCGCGATACACCGCCTCGGCTTGAGGAGGAACCTGCAATTCGGAATGAAACTGCCCGGCAAAGGAGAAATCCATATCCTCTTCCTGGGCACTGCTGCGGACCGCGAGAAAAAGCGGGGGTTCGCTGCTGGCCGCAAGCCTGGTAATCGCCTCGGTCAGGGTATCAAGAAAACCGGATGGCGGCTCAGCCCGAAGCACCTTTTCCTGGAGAATACGACGCAACGCCTCAAGCCCTTCCTCGTCGGGAAGATGCTCGGAAAGCAGCAGCTCAAACCGATCAAACTCCGGCCTTAGCCCGTTCAAATCAAGCAGATCGTGGAACAACCGGGTGGTGATGACAAACCCTTCCGGTACCCGAACCTTGGGGTTATGGAGCAGCTCGGAAAGATGCGCGGCCTTGCCACCCACCAGGGGCCAATGCCGGGTCTCAACCTCGGTAAGCCAGAGCAGGGGCGGACCTTCCCGGTCATCCCGTTTATTGAGGATCGCCCGGACCCGGGCCTCCATGGGGGTAAACACCTCATGCAGCGCCACACACTGGTTTTGGGTCAGGATGTTGATTGCGGTAAGGGCACGACGCATGGCGGCGATCATCTCCTCAACCGTGGCTTCCACATAGCGGAGATCAAAAAGATACTCACCGCTGAGTTTCTCCCCCATGTCGGCGATGAGTTCCAGAGCCTGGTTGTTTGCCTTGAGCACCTCGCGGAACTGGGAGAATATCAGGGGGAGCGGCCGACAGGCCTTGGGCGTGAACCAGCCTGTGGCGGAGAAACCTTTCAGGAGATCACGGAGAGCCATGCGTTGCTGTCCTGAAAAAAAGAATCGGCGTGGGGCAGATCAGGTTCCCCTTTTCAGCCCCACGCCTCGGAAAAAAGCGAGAAATAAAATCAGTGGCTCCCGCCACCCTTTTTGAAGATGGCACCAACAGCCAAGCCCGCGAGCAAAGCGATGACTACCGCCATTATGCCATACAATCCAGCCTGATCAAAGGCCATTTTTGACAGGGCCGCAACCATCCCGGTGCTCTTGACCTCAAAATGGGTCGAGGCCCGATCAACCACGTTCCCGTCTCTGGCGGCCAGCACCTCCACCGTGTATATGCCAGGAGGGGCCTGATACGGCCAGGCAACGTCCACTTTGTACGTGTTACCAGCCTCGCCATGCGTCCGGACAACGGTTCCTTCCTGGACGTTGTAAACATTTTCCTCTTTTTTGAACTTAAGGTATTCGTCGAACCATTTTCCATCCGCCGGATTCCCGGCGCTGTCTTCAATACGGATATGCCCGCGCAGGGCGTCATAGCCGAGCAGATACTGATTACGGTCAGCAGGACCAAGAATACGGTCCAGATCGGCGGTGCTGTGCAACAAATACACACGGGGCGCATCCTTGAACTCAAGGGAGCCTTTTTTCATCCAGACCAGACCGCCGACCTTTTCCTTGTATTTCAAGGCAGTATCCGCCGGTTCGCTGGTAATGGTGACAACCAGGTCGTCGGTGCTGGCACTCTGGCCGGTGATGGAGAGCTGGGCGCCATGATAGGTGAAGGTTATGGGAATATTGTCCGGGGTGACCGAGCAGGTGAGAGCCTGGGCGGCAGGGACAGGCAAGATGGCAAGGCCAAGCAGAACAATGGCCGCCACGGCCAGATACCGGGGGGAATTCATGAGGGTGCGTTTCATCTTAGTGGCCTCCCGCATAGGAAAGAAGAATGGAAGGCTCCAGCACCAGTTCCAAGATAATCTTGACCGTTACGGCAAGAACAATGATGGAAAGCAGAATCTTCAACTGATCGCCATGGAGCTTGCGCCCCAGAACGGTGCCAATCTGCGCGCCGAACACCGAACCTATCAGAAGAAGCAGGGCCAGCATAAAATCAACCGTGTGGTTGGAGTAGGCCTGGAGATAGGTAACCTCAATGCAGGTGAAGAGAATCTGGAAGAGGCTGGTCCCCACCACCACATGCATGGGCATCCGCAACATGTAGATCATCACCGGCACCATGAGAAAACCACCACCTACCCCCATGATTGCGGCAAGAACCCCGACAAAGGTGCCCAGGAAAAGCGGAACCAGAGCAGAGTGGGTGACCCCGGATTTCTCGAAGTAGGTCTGCATGGGCAGGGCCGCGAAAAAGCCGCCCTTCTTTTGTTTCGGCGCGGCCGTCGGCGCGGTTGCCGCCGGGGCTTTCTTGTTTTTGTGCATAGCATTGAGGCTTTCAACGAACATGAAGCTGCCGACCAGGCCCAACATGACCACATAGGTCATCTTGATAAGGAAATCCGCGCCGCCGGAGGCACGTAGAATCTTGATTACCTGTACCCCCGCCGCTCCGCCAGCAAAACCGCCGATCAGAAGATAAAGGCCCATCTTGAAATCCACGTTGCCGAGGCGCCAGTGGGAAATGGTTCCTGAAGCGGAAGCCGCCACAATCTGGTTGGCATCCGTTGCCGCCGCGATTGTCGGCGGAATGCCGATCATCATCAGAAGCGGGGTCATGAGAAACCCTCCGCCCACCCCAAAGAGGCCGGACAACAGTCCGACTCCAAGTCCCAGGCCCATCACCACCAGATAATTCACGCTGGTGAGGGCTATTGGCAGATACATGTACATCGTACTCCTCCTTTACTCATTTTTATTGTGTTGCAATACAGTTGAGAAAATGTCGGTCCTTTCACAGTCCGCCAGGGAAAATTCCCCCGGCTTCGAAGATTCAGATCCGGCTGTTAACTTCGGAATAGCACGTTCAAGGGTTGATGCATCCCATGGGGTCATGATAACAGACCACAAGTCGGGCAGATACCAATTTTCGCTGGACTGAAGCTGCTTGCGGAGCAAATTTACCCAGACGGTCTTGCGATCGAACCCTTTCCGGTCATTGACCCCAAGCACCAGACAGAATATCCGGTGCGCACACAGAAAGCGGATCAGGGGTTTGCCCGTCAATCTTTCCAAAATATGCGTATGAACTCTTACCCCTTCCTGGTTGCCAAGCCTAGTTGCCAGAGAAACAAATTGTTCCTGTGTCTCTCGAGCCGCCGATCGCTTTCTGTCAGCCTTCTGATCCGCCCTACAAACGGTATGCAGAATTCCCGTAGTCCGCCGGGCAAGGGCAACGGCATGGATGGTGGCGGAAAGATCAACGCTGGCGCCAGTCAAGAGGAGTGCAATACCAGCTTCCATGGACGCTCCTAAGATGCCTTGTTCGGCAATCATTGCAGGAGCGTAAAGCATTTAGTGTGCCACCAAGACCATCTCGTTGTTTACAGGTTGTTTTAACTAATTCACTGGCACAAAGTCAATGACTCGACTGTTCAGTGTTGAAACAACTTTTTTGCAACTCATTGTAATTCAATGGTTTTTCAAAGTTGAAACAACTGTTTCCCGTTGAAACAATAAGACTGCGGAGTCAGGAAAAATAGGGAGGAAAAAGAGGATTACTTCTCGGAAAACAAATTAAGTTCCTTGAGACGCCGCCACAAGGTGGTGCGGGAGATGCCAAGCAAGCGAGCGGTTTTGGTCTGGTTGAAACCGGTGCGGCGATACACATCAGTGATGTGCTCCTGTTCCAAGACCTTTAGGTGGCTGGTGTTTTTTTCCGGAACTGGGGGCTGGATTTCCGCAAAGAAAATATCCGGGGGAAGATCACTGCCCGTGAGCACCGGCTCACGGGAAAGTGCGACCGCCCGTTCCACAATATTTTGCAGCTCCCGGACATTGCCGGGGAAGGTGTACGAAGAAAGCGCCGCCAGAAAATCCGCACCGATTTCCGGCACGGGTTTGCCGAATTGGGTGGCAATGAGGGTGACAAAATGCTCCACAAGCAGCGGAATGTCCTCTTGTCGTTTGCGTAGCGGCGGGATATTGATCATCACCACCTTCAAACGATAGAAAAGATCCTGGCGAAACTCGCCTGCGGCGATCATCTTCTCAATATCCCGGTTGGTTGCGGCAATGAGCCGCACATTGATACTGACCGGGGCAACTCCGCCCACCCGCAAGAGGGTCCGCTCCTGGATAACCCGAAGCAGCTTGATCTGCATGGGTATGGGCATCTCCCCAACCTCATCGAGAAAGACGGTGCCCCCGTTGGCTGCCTCAAGCAACCCAAGCTTGGTGCTCACCGCGCCGGTAAAGGCGCCCTTTTCGTGACCAAAAAGCTCGTTGGCCACCAGCTCTTCACTGAATGCCCCGCAATTAAAGGGGATAAAGGGGTGCTGGCCGCGACCGCTAGTACTGTGGAGGGCCTTGGCCACAAGCTCCTTGCCGGTGCCGCTTTCCCCCTGGATGAGCACGTTGCAGTTAAGCGGCGCGATCTGGCGGATGGTTTTGAAAATCTCTTGCATGGCCGGGGAGTTCCCGATGATCCCGGCAAAACGATCGACAGGGCCTGGGTCCGTAAGATCAGGGGCGGATTTGCCGGAATAGCGCAAGGCATCGCTGATGGTGTTACGCAATTCCTCAAGCTTAAACGGCTTGGCCAGGTAGTGGAAAGCCCCGGCCTTCATGGCCTGGACCGCATGGTCAACAGCGGCATAGCCGGTCATCAGGATGACCTTGGTCTGGGGGGCCAGCATGGTGACCCGCTGGAGAATTTCCATGCCGTCCGCATCGGTAAGCCGGACATCCGTAACCAGCACCTCGGGCGGATGTTCGGCAATCCGGGGCATTGCTTCTCCCGCAGAGATAAAACCTTCCACCTCATAGCCGTCCTTGGCCAGGGCCTGAACAAGGCGCCGGACCGTGACGATTTCATCATCAAGGATATAGACGCGGGGCTTTGGCGGGGCGTTATCTGACATGACAAAGATATTCCGAAAAAAGTTGGGGCCGAGGCTGCGGGAGTTTCTCCCCTGAGATGACCATGCCAACCTAGCACGCTCCCCTTCACCTTGCAAATCGATTTTTTTCTTTAAAGCCAAGACAAGGGACAGACATCCCTCCCCTAACCCTGGTGAAAAAGCCCATGGCAGACTTTGGAGGTTGACGATCCCCCCTGAAAGTTTCATATTCAACAATTATACCTACACAACCATAAAAAATGGTCACAGTGAACCCATGCCCCCAGCCAACCAATCGAACAACCCCACCGCAACCGATTGCCCGGAACTTCGCCTTGCCTGCCTCTTCTGCGGCGGCGAGGCGATCCTTTCCGGGCGCTGACACAACGCCACAGTATTCTGCACGGCGTGCGGAATGGAATCTTCGGCAAGGCCTTATCGGGAGCAGATAGAGCGCTGGCAGGAGGGTGTCTGCCGCTGCCTGGACCACAGGGAGAGGCCATAACCTGGGCAAACGCCCGGCAAGAAGATCGGGGGAGAGAACTAACTTAGAACTAAAAAGAGACGAGACAGAACTCGGCGGGGGATGTCAGATTTTATACCGCTGATAAATTTCCAGACGTATCGGGCAATCACAGGTATGCAGGCTGCCGTATTTTTTCTTGTAAGGGCACTCTTCATCCCCCTGGCCGACAAAATAAAAATTATCCCCATCGATGGGAAAAGCCGGGCGGCAATAGGTATGGTCCTCGCGGCAGGCATAGGCCCTTTTGCACAGCGGGGCCAAGGATTTCATCTTGTCAGTCATTGTACTTTTCCTGCCATTCGGGTTATAAGAAAAGAACCCTATCACATAGCAGGCACACAACACAATACGGAAAAAATACGGGGCTGCGCGCGACCTATCCCTTGCTTGCAGGAGTGAAATTTTCCATATTCTGCATAAACTTCTCGTAACAGTTCGGACAATAGCCATGCGACAGCCGCAACCCTCCCGCTCTGCGCATATATTCATCAATACTCATCCAATCCCCGTTGCCAGGCTCCTGCCCCTTATCGTTTCTGATTTTTTTACATACCGAGCAGATGGAGAGAATGTCCTCATAGACCTTCAGCCGTTTTTTTAACTCCTGTTTTTCAAGACAATTCCTGAGGCGCAAGGCCAAATCCTCATAGGCATAAGGCTTGAGCAGATAATCATCGGCGCCGTTGCGCAAGGCCTCAATGGCGGAAGAGATGTCCCCAAATCCGGTGAGGATGATAACCCCAATATCCGGGCTTCTCGCCTTTGCCCCTTTCAGTACTTCTATTCCAGAAATCCCTTCCATGCGTAGATCCGTCAGCACCAGGTCGTAATAATGCTCCTGCAAGACGGCAAGCGCGGTCTCCCCATCGGCGACAGCGGTGGCGCTATACCCTATTTCCTCGATATCCCGGCGCAGGGTACGCCGGATAAGCTCTTCATCATCGACTAAGAGTATACTTTTGCGCCATTGGCCCGCCTCTGCCATCATGTCCGTCCCTCCACCGGCAGAAGAACCGTAAAGGTGGAGCCGATGCCGGGTGTGCTCTCCACCTCGATTGTGCCGCCATGCCTGGTCACGATACCGTAGCTTACCGACAGACCAAGACCCGTGCCCTTGGCCGCTGATTTTGTGGAAAAGAACGGCTCAAAAATCCTTTCCTTATTCTCCGGCTCAATCCCATAACCGCTGTCTTGAAATTGCACCGCGACATATCCCCGCCTCACCTCTGTCCGCACGGTTATTGTCCCGGTCTCTGCAATAATCGCCTCCTCGGCATTGGTGAGAAGATTGAGAAAAACCTGTTTGAGCTGATCCTCCACCGCCTGTATCCCTGGCAATGACGGAGCGAATTCCTTAACCAGGGAAATCTTCTTATTTTTCAAATTCTTTCGGCAGAGCAGCAGAATATCCTCCAAGGCGGCGTGTACATCAACCTGCGCCTCTTTGCCAGTGGTCGGACGATTAAAACTTTGCAAATCCTTGGTAAGCCTGGCAATGCGCCCACACTCGCGGATGGCAAGCTCAACCATCTGGAGATCCTCGCCCCCCAGAGTAGCCCGCCGTTTCAGACCATCCAGCACATTGCGGATGCCGCAGATCGGATTATTGAATTCATGGGCGATGGAGGCGGCCAGTTTGCCAACCGCGCTCAATTTTTCCGAATGTAGCAGCTGCCGATGAATCTTCTCCACCTCCATCGTGCGCTGGCTGACCCGAAGCTCCAGAATTTCCCGTGCTTCCCGTTCCAGTGCTTCCTCGTTTTTGCGTTCCGTGATATCCGTGGCGATACTGAGCTTTGCCCAAACATCCCCCATCCACTTAATGGCCCGGTCATGGTGTTCATACCATTTCTGGGTCACAGTGTTCTGATTTTCCCAAACATACACGTCGCCCCGACCTCGCTTGGCCGCATTGTTGGCCAGCACCTTTTCATTGCTGCAAAAAGTGCAGGGGCCATCCTGACCGCACTGCATAACCGTCCAGCATATCCGGCCAGCGTCATCCCCAAAAATCTCCCGGGCATGACGATTCATAAAAAGGATCTCATAGCTGGCCATGTTGACCACATAAATAATCGCATCAAGACTGTCGAGCACCATGAGCAGACGCCGGTGCGCCCTGGCCAGACTCCTTTCGACCTTGGCCCGCTCGGCAATCTCCTTGTGCAGCTGCAGGTTTGCCGTGGTCAGGCTCTGGGTCCGCTCCTCAACAAGGTTAGAGAGATGCTCACCATGCTCCCGCATCCGCGCTTCATCCTCCTTACGCTTGGTAATATCGCGAACCAAGGCGAGGATGGTGCCGCTCTCGTCTTCCGGGATGGAAAGAAAATTGAACAACAGCCGCTTTTCACCAAAAAAAATCGCCTCTTCTTCCCCAGCGCACACGGGTTGCTGCGGGTTAACCGCCTCGACAAGAAGGCGCACTTGGGAGGCATAGGGTTCCTGAAAAAGGCTGGAAAAAAAATTCGCCCCCAAAAGTTTCTCTTCGGGTTGACCGAACAAGGCAATGGCGCTGGCATTCACATAGATGATCTTCTGGGTGCGGGTAAAATGCACCACCCCTTCGGACATGTGGTCAAGAACCAGCTCAAGATGCCTTTGCGAGCGCAACAGCTCTTTGGTGACTTCTCGCTGATAGATACCGTCAAGCCCAAAAATCCGGGGCTCCCACTCGCGCGTTGCCCGTTTGTAGGATTCGGCGATAAGCTCTTGGGCATGGAGAAAGATATTTTTAACTGAACCCTTGGCAATGCAGGCATCGGCACCGTAAGAAAGAAAATCGATTTCGCCTTCGCTGGCGATGGCGGAAAGAATTACGATAAACACCTCGCGCAGGTGGGGCATGCTGCGGACAATGCGGCACAGCTTATCCCCGCTGATATTGGGCATGACCAAGTCGACAAACATGATATCCGGGAGAAACCCCTCAATGACATCAAGGGCGGAAAGGCCGTCCTGGGCGACGCGCACCACATGCCCATCCTTTTCCAGGAAGCTGGACATAAGCTCAAGGATAAGCGGCTGGTTATCCACCAACAGAATCTTTTTGGGCATGGGTGCTTCCTTATTCTGAAAAAATTAAAGAATGAAGACTTCTATAATTTATCGCAGATTCCAAATGAAAGCGCAACGCATCAACATCACTGCTCCCCGGAGGCAGCAGACACCGGCCCGCTCCGCTCACTAATCCCCCGCCGGATTACCTCTTTGTTGTAGGCAGCGATGGCCTCCCGGCGCTTAAGCATCCCCACCACCCAACGGTCATCCTCCGCCTCCACCACCGGAATCTCTTCCAGGCCTTTGGCATCAAAAAGGGCCATGGCGGTATGGAGATTGTCTTCCGGGGTGAGCACCACGACTTTGCGGGTGCAGATGTTCCCCACCCTGGCGGAAAGCCGCAGTTCCTCGTCATGGAGAATGCTTTTCACGTCTTGTAGCGAAACAACCCCGGTCATCCTGCCGCTTTCATCCACCACGGGAAAATAAAAACTGTCCCTGGCCATGCTGAAGATGGTCAGCAGCTGGTCCACGTTGGCCTGCTCGCTGACAAAATCCACATCTTCGCTGACAACCCTGCCGACCTTGATGGACTTCATCACCGAGACTTCTCGGCCCTCGTGAAGATCAATGCCATCCCGGCTGAAATCCACGGTGTCGATGGAATCAGGATTCAAGCGGGCGGCCACCACCGTGCCGATGATGCTGGAAAGCATGATCGGGATGATGATGAGATAATTACCGGTCATTTCAAAAAGAAGGAAGATGGCAGTAAGGGGCGCATGGGTGGCGGCGGCAAGAAAGGCCCCAATACCCACCGCCGCATAGGCACCAGGATTGGCGGTATGCTGGGGCAACAGGGAATGAGCCACGCTGCCGAACGCCCCACCGGTCACCGCGCCAATAAAAAGCGCCGGGGCAAACACCCCGCCCGCGCCACCGGAGCCTAAGGTAAGGGCGGTTGCCGCGATTTTGAAGAAAATCAGGGCAGCCATTACCCAAAGTACGCCACGCCCGGTCAAAACCTCGTCCAAATAATGATAACCGTCACCCATGATCTGGGGAAACCCTATGGCCAGGAGGCCAAGCGCCAGGGCGCCAAGCAAGGGCTTTAGCTGCGGATGTAGGCCGAGGGCGGTAAAACGATCACGGATCGTATAAAATACATAAATATGCAGCACCGCCACCAGGCCCATAACCACGCCCATCAGAGAATAGAGTGGAATTTCGACCAGGGAATTGACCATCTCATAGGCCGGGATGGGAAAGGCCGGAGAAACGCCATAATATCCCCGAGAGACCACGGTGGCCATAGCCGAGGAAACCACCAGCGCGGCGAAGGAGCCGATTTCGTAGGTGCCCAACAGGACGATCTCGGCGGCGAAAAAGACCCCGGCAATGGGGGCATTGAACATCGCCGCCACCCCACCGGCACACCCTGCGGCAATAAAAATCTTCATTCGGCTGCCGGAAACCCGGAAAAACTGCCCGAACTGCGAGCCCACAGCCCCGCCCACCTGGGCAATAGGCCCCTCGACCCCGGCAGAACCGCCGGTGCCGATAGTCAGGGCGCAGGAAATAATCTTGAGCAAGATGGTGCGAAAGCGGATGATCCCGCCTTCCAGATTGACTTGGCGCAGGAATTTAGGGAAACCATAGCCGTTGATCTCGCCTGGAAAAAGCAGCGAAAGGGGGATAAGCAACACCATGCCGCCGATGGGGATCAAGGGCAAAAGCAGGAGATGCAGCCCGCCCTGGGCCAAACCGATAAAGGCAGCGCCGCCGACAAAAAAATAGTCATGCACCAGAGCGACAATGGTGCGAAAGAGGATGTTCGCCGCCCCAGCCATCAAACCGATACAGGCGGCAATGGCGATCACCCGAAAACTCTCCCCCGGCAGGATTCTTCTGATCTTGGTCTTCATATTTTCTCCGGGGTCTCGCAGCCCAACAACTTTGCCTGGCGCAGAAAATAGGCATCGGTCATCCCGGCGATAAAATCACGGGCCATCTCAGCAGGCTGCTGGCCCGCGACATATTCCCTGCCTTGTTCCTGCACAAAATTTGCGTACATTTCCGCCTGGGCCTGCTGCCTGGAAAACTGATCAAGGCAGGCGGCGAACAGAACCCGGTAACAATCGGTAATCTTGACAAGCCCCTTTTTGATGGCCGGGTTCAGATAAATCCGTTCATAATTGAAGGCCTTCAGCTCCTTAAGCCCCTCGGAAACCTCCTCGCTGAAGGCGATGGCCCCCTCTTCAAGGCCACCCGCGATCAGGTCGGTCACCAAACGGTAGACTATACTGCCGTTGGTCCGGCCAAAGATCTCCTGACAACGAGCAGGGATCTCATCCCGGCTGATAAGCTTCAGCTCAATGGCATCCTCGATATCCCTGCCGACATAGGCAATGGTGTCTGCGAAGCGGACCACGCAGCCCTCCACGGTCATGGGGACCAATTCCTTCCTCCGGTCAAGACCCTTGGCCACCGCCTCACGGTCAAAATCGGCAAAGGTTTTGCCGGGCAGGGGTGCAAGTCTGCGGTTGTGGATCTCCCCGTCATGGCACATGATGCCGTCCAGGGTTTGTAGGGTCAGGTTCCAACCCCTTCCTTGCCGCTCGATGCCTTCCAGAAACCGGACACTTTGCAGATTATGCTGGAACGAGGGAAGCCCATGCCCGCGACAAAGTGCGTCCAAGACCTTTTCCCCGTCATGACCAAAGGGCGGATGCCCGATATCGTGGCCCAGGGCGATAGCCTCGATGAGATCCTCGTTCAGCCGCAGATAGCGGCCAATGGTCCGGGCGATCTTTGCCACCAGCTGTACATGCAAAACCCGGTGGGTGATGTGGTCATTCTCGACCATGTAAAACACCTGGGTTTTGTCGATGTAGCGCGTATAGGCCCGCGAATGCAAAACCCGATCGCCATCCACGGCAAAGGACTGACGATGATCCTCGTCATCCCCCTCCTCCGGTTGCCGCCGAACTCCCTCCCGGCTCAGGCTGGCAAGCGGCGACAAACGCTCGGCCTCAAGGGCGTCCAGCTGGTCTTTTAAGGCGAGTAAACCGGGGTTGGTGAGATGGCGCATGGCGTTCTGGTCCAATGGTGTCGTGGGTGACAAGATATTAAAGTATATCCCAGCAATCCCTTCCGCACAATGCCCTGTCGTATTTCTGCAAGAATCTATCTGCCAGTTCCCAGCATATCATTTTCCCCGTGCGATTTTTATATATTTAGGTAACAATACCTATAATACGTACCGCGTTGCTTTGCGCAAAAAGCTCCCCCTCCCTCGACGGGAGGGGGCTGGGGGGCTGGATGAACATGCCAACACCGCAAATCATCCAACTTCCCCCCTACCCTAACCCTCCCCCGCGAGGGGGGAGGGAACTTTTCGGTAAGGATGCCAGGTGCCTCTCTCCCGCCCGATAACCATTGTCACCCATCCCCACTGTCTTGCCCACGACACGGGCGGCGGTGAGCATCCAGAAGCACCAGGCCGCCTCACCGCCTTGCTGGCAAGGCTACAGGCCTCACCGCTCAAGGACCGGCTCACCATTATTGAGCCCCGCAAGGCGGAACGGCAATGGCTGACTACCTTTCATGACGAGCATTACCTTTTTCGCCTGGAAGAATGTGCCCTTTCAGGAAAAACCCATCTCGACCATCCAGACAACCAGCTCTGCTTTGATTCCTACGAGGCAGCCCTGCTCTCGGCGGGCGCTGGGCTTACAGGCATCGACCTATTGGAAGGCGAAGAAAATCTGGTATTCTGCGCGGTGCGGCCGCCTGGGCATCACGCCGAAAGCAACCTGGCTCTGGGATTTTGTTTTTTAAACAACTGCGTGCTGGCGGCCCGGTACTGGCAGCAGCAGTATGGCCGTAGGAAGATTCTGGTCCTCGATTTCGACGCCCATCACGGCAACGGCATCCAGAGCGCCTTTGAGGAAGACCCGGAGGTCTTTTACCTCAGTCTACACGAGCATCCCACCTTCAGCTTCCCCGGCAGCGGCTATGCGGAAGAGAGCGGCACCGGCCCAGGGCGGGGGGCCACCCTGAATATTCCCTTGCCCCCCGGAGCGGACGACCAGATGGTGCTCAACGCCTGGATCAAAAGGGTTGAACCGGCCCTTGCCGCCTTTGCCCCAGAACGGATCATCGTCGCCGCAGGCTTTGACGCACACCGCGATGATGATATGTCCGGCCTTGCCTATTCCACGGAGATCTACGGCAAGTTTGGCGAATACCTGGCTGCCTGGGCGGACCAATTCTGCCAGGGCAAGCTGTTGTCCATTCTTGAAGGCGGCTATCATTTAGAAAGCATGGCCGACAGCGCGGCCACCTATCTCACTGCTTTAAGCAATTACAGTACAGAGGATTAATTATGTTCATCACCCAACACATGACCAGAAACCCGGTGACCGTTTCCCCGGAAACCCTCCTCCCCGCCGTGCGGGATATCCTCCAAGGCGGGAAATTCCGCCACCTCCCGGTGGTGGATGGAGAGAACCACCTGGTCGGCATTGTCACCGACCGGGATCTGCGCTCGGCTTCCCCTTCCTCGGTGCTCTCCGAAGAGCGGATCAAGTCCTGCCATGCGGATTTCGACCAAACCCAGGTCAGCGCCATCATGAGCCGCGCCTTTTTCACCTTAAACCCCATGTCCACCCTGGACGACGCCCTGATCCTCCTTGACCGGGAAAAAATCGGCGCCCTGCCCGTGGTGGACGAAGAGCAGCGGGTCATCGGCATGTTTTCCATGCGCGACCTCATGGCCGCTTATCGCAGGCTTTTCGGCCTTGGCGAACGCGGGAGCGCCATGATCGTAGTGGAGCATGACGGCAAGCGCAAGCCGCTTTCCCGCATTGCCAAGGTGCTCGAAGAGCACAACATCCGCTTCACCCGCCTCATCCGCACCGAAGCAGAAGAGACCATGCCGGAGCGCATCTATCTGCGGGTCAACACTTACAATATCAGCGCCGTACACCAGGCCCTCAAGGAGGCAGGCTTTGCCCTTGTTCTGCCGGAACTTCCCGAATTTTTTGGGTAACAGACCTTCACTCCCGTACAGGAAGACACCATGCTCACCCCCCTTTTCTTCCCGAAATCCATCGCCGTGCTCGGCGCTTCCCGCACTCCGGGCAAGGTCGGCCACGATATTGTCGCCAACCTGCTGGCCAGCGGCTATGCCGGGCGGATCATCCCGGTAAATCCAGCGGCCCCGGAAGTACTGGGCCTACCCTGCCTGGCCGAAATCAAAAAAGCGAAAGAAAAAATCGATCTTTGCATCATCGCGCTTCCCAGCGCCTTGGTTCTGGAAGCGGTACGGGATTGTCTCGAGGCCCAGGCCAGGGCCATCACCGTGATCAGTTCCGGCTTCAAGGAAACGGGGAAGGAAGGTGCAGACATCGAACACCGGATCGCCGAGCTCTGCCAGAGCCACAAAGTGCCCCTGCTTGGCCCCAACTGCCTGGGACTGATCAACACCGAAAACAAAATGAACGCCTCCTTTGCCAGCCACATGCCGCAACCGGGCTGCATCTCGGTGATCTCCCAATCAGGGGCCATCTGCACCGCCCTGCTGGACCTGGCCGCCGCCCGTCACACCGGCATCGCCAAAATGATAAGCATGGGCAACAAGGCAGACCTCAACGAGGGAGACCTGTTGGTTGCCCTAGCCGCCGACCCGCAGACCAAGGTGATTGTCGCCTATCTGGAAGACATTGCCTGCGGAGACGAGTTTGTCAAAGCCGCCACCGAAGCTTCGAGCAAAAAACCGGTGATCATCCTCAAAGCCGGCACCACCGTGGCCGGACAGAAGGCGGCCTCCTCCCACACCGGGGTCCTGGCCGGAGCGGAGATCGCCTACGGCGCTGCCTTCATGCGCTCTGGTGTCATCCGGGCCGACAACTTCGAGGCCCTGGCCGATTATGCCGCCCTCTTTTCCATGCAGCCCCTGCCCAAAGGCAAACGGGTGCTGATCATCACCAATGCCGGGGGGCCCGGCACCATGGCCGCCGACGCCGTGGAAAAATCCGGGATGATTGTGGCCACCCTGGACCGCAACACCGCCTCGGCCCTGCGCCAAAAACTGCCCGTTGCGGCCAGCATCGGCAATCCCATCGACGTACTGGGCGACGCCGAGCCGGACCGCTATGTGGCTGCCTTGGAAGCAGCCCAGGAAGACGAGGCCGTGGACGCAGTGGTGATCATCCTCACCCCCCAGGCCATGACCAAACCGGCGGAAACCGCCCGGGCCATTGCCGCCTGCCACAAGGGCGATAAGCCCGTGGTCGTCGCCTTCATGGGCGGGGCTGATGTCATGCCGGGCCGGGATGAGCTGGTGGCTGCGGGTCTGCCCGATTACCCTTCGCCGGAACGGGCCGTGGCCGCGCTCAAGGCCCTGGTGGAATACGCGGCCTGGCGCAAACGTCCGCCCCGAATGGTGGCCCGTTTCCCCGTAAACCGGCGGCGGGTGGAACGCATCATCACCAGGCGCTTGCGGACCAACCGGTTGCAGATCGGCGAGGTCAAGGCAAAGAGCATCCTCCAGGCCTACGGCTTTCAGATTCCCCAGGGCTATCTGGCCACCAATGTGGGCGAGGCCGTGGAAATCGCCGAGCGCATCGGCTATCCCGTGGCCATGAAGATCGTTTCCCCGGACATCATCCACAAATCCGATCTGGGCGGGGTCCGGCTCAACGTGACCAGCGGCGAGGCCGTGGAAGACGCCTACGATCTGATGATGCTCCGCATTGCCCAGCGGGCGCCGGAGGCCTGGATCGAGGGAATCTACGTGGAAAAAATGCTCTCCCGCGGCCTGGAGGTAATCATCGGCATGAGCCGCGACCCGCAGTTCGGGCCCATGCTGATGTTCGGCCTGGGCGGCATCTTTGTCGAGGTCATGAAAGACGTCACCTTTTATCTCGCGCCCATCACCAATGACGAGGCCGTCCAGATGCTGATGAGCACCCGCTCTTATGAAATCCTCAAAGGGAAACGGGGGCACAAGGGCGTCGACCTGGCGGGCATTGCCAACGGGTTGCAGCGGATCAGCCAGTTGACCACCGATTTCCCGCAGATTGCCGAGTTGGACATCAACCCCTTCATTGTTGGGGAGACAGGCACCGAGCCGGTGGTGGCGGACGCAAGAATGACCTTACAGATCATAGGGGAGCCGCGATGAGCAACCCAGCATCCTACGATCCCGACTGGCAGGAAAAATACAGCGACATGATCGCCACGCCTTACCAGGCCGCGGCCAAAATCAAACCCGGGCAGCGAGTCTTCATCGGCACGGCCTGCGCCGAACCGGTGCTGCTGGTCAAGGCCCTTACCGAGCGGGCCAGCGAGTTGGCCGACGTGGAGATCATCCAGCTGCTCACCAAGGGCGATGCCCCTTACGCCAGCCGTAGCCTGGCCGACTGTTTTTCGGTGAACAGCTTTTTCATCGGGGCCAACATCCGGGAACATATCCAACAGGGGCTAGGCAACTACACCCCCACCCTGCTCTCCGATATCCCCATGCTGTTCAACTCCGGCCAGCTTCCCATCGATGTGGCCCTCATCCAGGTAACGCCGCCAGACGAGCGCGGCAAGGTGAGCCTGGGGGTTTCGGTGGACATCGTGAAAAGTGCGGCGGAAAACGCCTCGCTGGTGATCGCCCAGGTGAATCCGCTGATGCCCAAGACTCTGGGCGACAGCTTTCTCGACATCTACGACCTTGATATTCTGGTGCCAGCGGCAAGCCCTATCATCGAACGGGAATCCACGCCGGTGTCTGCGGATACCCGACGCATCGGGGAGCACATCGCCGCCCTGATCGAAGACGGGTCCACAATCGAATTTGGCATCGGCCGCATCCCCCACGCCCTGGTGGAATTTTTGCACCACAAAAAAGACCTGGGCATCCATACGGAGATGCTCACCGACTCCATCATCGACTTAGTGGAATCTGGCGCAGTCACCGGCAACCGCAAAACCACAGACAAGGGAAGGATTGTGGCCAGCTTCTGCATGGGCACCCAGCGCCTCTACGACTACATCGACAACAATCCCACCTTCTGTTTCAGGCCCACGGAATATGTCAACGACACCCATATCATCGGCAGGCAGCACAAAATGGTGGCCATCAACATGGCCTTGGAGATCGACCTCACCGGCCAGGTTTGCGCCGACTCTCTGGGCTCCCTCTTCTATTCCGGCATCGGCGGCCAGGTGGATTTCAACAGAGGCGCAGCCCGCTCCATCGGCGGCAAGCCCATTATCGCCATGGAGTCAACGGCCAAGGATAAAACCATCTCCCGCATCGTCACCCGTCTGACCCCGGGGGCCGGGGTGGTCACCACCCGGGGCGAGGTGCATTACGTGGCTACTGAGTACGGCATCGCCTACCTGCACGGCAAGAGTGTCCAGGAACGAGCCCTGGCCCTGATCAGCATAGCTCATCCCAAGTTCCGGGAGCAGCTATTCAAGGAAGCCATCGAGGCTAAGTATCTCCGCCAGGATCTCGGCGATGTGGAGGGCCGCTTCATGATCGCTTCCAAGGAAATGAACACCACCATGCTGCTAGAAGACGGCACCCAGATCAATTTCCGGCCCGTCCATCTCACCGATGAGCCCCGGATGCGGGACATCCTCTACGCCCTTTCCCAGGAAACCCTGTACTACCGGTTCATGACCCACAGCCAGCGCTTCGGCCACAAGCAGATTCAGAACTTCGTCTACCTCGACCACCGCAAGGACGCCTCCATTGTCGGGACCCTGCCGGAGGCGCACGGCGAGGAGATCATCGCCATTGGCCGCTACTATCTCGACGAAAAAACCAACCGGGCCGAGGTGGCCTTTATCGTCCGCGACGAGTGGCAGAACAAGCGGATCGGCTCCTTTCTGTTCAAACACCTGGTCACCATCGCCAAGAAAAACGGGATCGCCGGTTTTTCCGCCGAGGTGCTGCGGGAGAACAAACGCATGCAAGCCATCTTCCTCCATTGCGGCTTCACCGTAAAGAGCAGCCTGGAGGAAGACGTTTACAGCTTCCAGATTGACTTCTAATCTGCTATCCTCTCCGTGGGGGGTAAAATAAGCAGGCTACGGAGGAAGGGATGGTTTCCCCAGTTGTAAACGATGTTGCCCAAAAATCTGTCAGAATCATGGTGGTCGAGGATGTGGATTTCAATCTGGCCATCCTCACCGACATCCTTGCCGAGCGGGGCTGGCAGACTGTTGCTGCCACCAGCGGCGAAGCCGCACTGGATATCCTTGCCCAGGACACCGATTTCCAAATAATTCTGATGGATATCGGCCTACCCGGCATTGACGGCGTGGAGACCACACGCAGGATCAAAGAAAACCCGGCTTGTCGCGCCATACCGGTCATCGCCCTTACAGCCGACACCGCAAGCGAGCGGGAACGTCTTTTAGCCGCAGGACTTGACGGGTATGCGGAGAAAAACTTCGACCCAGACCAACTTTTTGCCGCCATTGACAAGCATCTTTTCCCTGCCTGCAAAAAACAACAACCATCGGAACCAGCCTTGGCAGCTCCAGGGGAACATCTCGACCTGGATTTCAAGGCCCTATTCACCACCTACGCTGACGAAGAAACCCTCTGCCGGATAGCCAAGGCTTTTTTTGCCGATACCGACAAACAGATCATCCTGCTCGGCGCAGCAATGGCCGCAGGCGATCAGACTAAAACACTGGCCTGTTGCCATAGCCTCCGAGGCTCATCTGCGATTTTCACCGCAAAAAAATTGGGCGCGGCGGCAAAGGAGCTGGATGCCTTGATCCGCCTGGGGAAAAAAGATGAAGCCGATTCCGCCTGGCACAGGGTGTTGGCCGCCCATGAATCGTTGCGCGGAGCTGTGACCAGCCGACTCAACCTGTCGCTGCAAAACGAATAGGCCGCAGCGGCCAACCCCAATTTTCACCTAAGATTTTCTTGCTTCCGGCAACGGAAGAATACAGAAAGCATATATGCCCCCTGACTATTCAACCATTCTGATTGTCGATAATGCGGAATTCATCCGTATGGTTGTCCGCTTGCGCCTGGAGGGGGCCGGAGTGGCGCCTAAAAATATTTACGAGGCGGAAAACGGGCAGGAGGCTTACGAGCTTCTGGTCGCCAAAGGGATAGCCAACATCCTGTGCGATTATGAAATGGGGGTTATGGATGGAATAGAGCTTGCGACCAAACTCCTCATTGTGGAGCAGCGTCGGGATCTCCGATTTATCCTGTTCAGCGGCACCCCCCTGGTAAAGATCACGGCCGCACTGGCCGAGACCGGGCTGGACATCCCGGTTGTTTCCAAAACCAGGCTCAGAGAAAGCTGGACCCAGGCAGAAACTCTCAGCACCTGGTTTCCAGAACTGGCCATCAACTTGGCCCAACAACAAAAATAACACTGCACATTTAAAAAACTGCCGATATGTATTATAGTGCCAGCTGAAACGGATCAAATTCCCGCATGCGCACCACTGATTATGATTCCCTCGGGGGGGAAATGAATGAAGATACTCATTGTCGATGATGAACTAACAGCCAGAACCATTCTCAAGAATCACCTCACAAAGAGTGTGCCGGGATGCGAGCTCTTTGAAGCGGCAAACGGCACCGAGGCTATTTTCCGCTACCTAAAATACCAGCCGGATGTCGTTCTCCTCGATCTTATCATGCCGGTGGTGGATGGAGAGACCTTTCTCAACATCATTGAAGATGCCTTCCAAAAAGGTTTTCTCAAAAAAGAGCCAAAGGTCATCGTCATCACCAGCTTTGATGACCCGGGCAAACTCCTTGAGGTGTCAGGCAGGCCATCGGTGGAAACAGTCATCCCCAAGCCCATCACCCAGGCCACCATCGAACGGCTGAAAGTCCTGCTGTAACTTGATTCTGCCACACGCGAATGGGGCAACGGTAATAGCGGGAAACAATGATGGGGTGAAGATCTGCGGCGAATAAGCAGCCTGAATCTCCCGGAGGGAACAAATTGGTGAAACTCAGGGAGAAAGGACTTCCTCTATTCTGGAAAGAAGCTCCTGGTTGGCAAAAGGCTTGGCAATGGTCGAGGAAACCCCAAGAACCCCGGCAATTTCCAGGTAATCCTGCGGAGAACATCTCCCGCCCCCGGAAATAGCAATGATCTTCACCTGGGGATAACGCTGCTTCATCTCTTGAATCAACTCCAGCCCATCCATTTCCGGCATGACAATATCGGTGATGACCAGATCAAAAACCAACGACTGATACAGCTGCAAAGCAAGTCTGCCGTTCTCGGCAGTGCGCACCTCATGCCCGGCTTTTGTCAGCAGCATTGTCAACGACTCCCGCACCATGTAATTGTCGTCAATAAGAAGAATTCGCGCCATCCGTTTTTCCAACCGCCACTCTGTTTGCCAGCTTATTATTGAGCCTGAAAAAATCCCCTAAACAACAGAACATACACTTCATCTATTTTCAAGCGCCACCAACGACTCACCTGTGGCAAGCAGAGTAAAACACATGCCTTCGATCACAAAACTCCAGCTCGATACAGGCGGGGCTGGCACGTTGAACGGACCGCAGAACCTTTCTGGAATTCCCAGGGTGAAGCTTTTGTCCTCAGGCAAGATTGCACTCAAAAATCTCCCGGCAATAGTGTTCAGCAATTCATCGAGAAAATCCCCTTCGCTCTGCTCGTTCAATTCGCCCGCCATTGACCCATACACAATACTGGCCAGATACTTCAACAGGCTATTCTCCATAATCAGCTGAAACTCCCCCTGAACAGGATCATGCACCAACAATGACGCCCCACAAGCCGCTAAATCATACTGCGGAGTCGTCTCGCTGGGCATCACCTCGGTAAAGGCCGTGTTCTCGATGATCTCGGAAATGAGCGGGACCATGATCCCGGTCCAGTTGCTTTCTTCACTGGTCACCTGCCTGCCCTCCTTTTTCCAGAAAATCGCGCAGCAGCATATTGAGTTTCGCCGGCGAAACAGGTTTATCCAAAACGCCCATGGCGCCCAAGGCCTTCAGCTCAATTTCCTTTGCAGGGTTCCCGGCGCTGGAGATGACCAGCACCGGCAATGCGGACAATTTCGGATTCGCCTTGATCCATTTCAGCAGGGTGGTGCCGTCCATAACCGGCATGGTCAGGTCGGTGAGCAACAGGTCAACCGGAGCATTTCTGATCTTTTCCAGGGCGTCCTTGCCGTTTTCCGCCTCGATAATTTCAGCCCCCTGAAACCCGGCAATCTCAAGACACCGCCGAATAAACATCCGGGCCGTACCTGAATCGTCCACAATGGCTATGCGCATTCCGGTGCCTCCTCTTCTTTGCCCCAAAACACTCCGGCAACCTTGGAATATTCCTGCTCTACACCAAGCATCACCGCAGCCAGTTCATCGCTGCTTAAGGCAATATACGATTCGTAGGCTGTATCCAACAAATATTGCAGCGCATCCGAACCGGTCCCTACCCCGGACATCATGGCTACGATATCAGCCAAATGGATGGTGTAGACCAGAGGCTTCAACGCCTCGTCCGCCAAGGCCGGTTGATGATGAAACCGTATTGCCTGTGGCAAGGGTGCAGGCAGATTCCAGTTCAAACTCAACTCATAACCGGCCTCGGCATGGTCAAGGCCGAGGATAGCACGCTCGGCTGCGGCATAATCCGGAAACTTCTTTTGTTCCATGGCCTGCTGAATCTTCTGCGGGGTCTTCTTTAAAAAATCAGACACCACCCCTTTACCAAGATCGTGGAGCAGGCCACAGGTAAAGGCCAGATCGCCGTTGACCTCGGTTCGCGCGTGTCCGGCAATTATTTTTGCGGCAATGGCAGTTTTTAAATCATGCCGCCAAAGCGAACCGGCCTCTGCGGCGTAGCCTTCCAGTTTTTTGTCAAAAAGCAACCCTGCCGCCTCAGACATGGCAATACCCACCACCATGTCTTCCCCAAGCAACGACACGGCATGATCAATGGAATAGACTTCTGCCTTTCGGGCAAAGGCGGCGGAATTCACCACCTTGAGTATCTGGGCGGTGAGCACCGCATCATATTTGACAATATTGACGATCTCAGCAATGCCGTGTTCCGACTCCCCGCTCAACTCAAGCAGCCTGGCCACGGCGCTGGAAATAAGCGGCACATTCTTGATGGCCTGGCGAACTGCAATCTCTTTTTCCTGCCTGTTCATATCTCCCACTCGCCCTTCGTTGGTGAAGACAAGACAATCTTCCCCGTCCCCACCGACACCGATACGGTCCGGCTAATATTGCCACCCACGTCTTCCGTTACCGGCCCCATGCCCAGTGGCCAGAGAATTTTTTTCAAGGCCAGCACATTCCGCTTGCCGATGTTAAAGGTGTTATTCGTATCCATAACATTCGCCCCTCCGGCAATTTTCACCACCATGCCCTGGGCAAGGCTTCCGGGCGGCATGGCGATAGCCGCCATTTTTTGCAGGATGGCGTGGATGCCGGTATCGGCGAAATAGCCGGGCCGATCCCGGACAATTTCGGGGCTGATGCTGGACTCCGGCAAAGCCACATGAATCAGGCCCACCGTTCTGGTCGGCTTATGCAGAAAAATCACAGCAACACAGGAACCCAGGGCAAAGGTTTTTATTACCTCTTCCGGATCCTTGGAAACTGCAAATTCGCCGACCCCTACAATCTTTGTTTTTGCCATGATCTTCCATCGTAGAACAATCAGCAGTTCAAAGCAGGCGGGCTAAGCCACAAGCCCCATTCTTTTTATTTCGGCAAACAACTTGTCACGGTCAATTGGCTTCACCAGGTAAGCATCACATGAGCCTTTCATCAGGGCAGCCATAATATTTTTTGCATCATTCAGCGCTGTGACCATGATAATTTTGCTCATATCAGACCCCCAGATGCCCCGCTCTTTTTCAATATCCCGAATCTGTCTGAGCACCTCCTGACCATTAAGATTTGGCATCATGATGTCAAGACAGACAAGATCATAGGGCTCTTTCATTTCCAGGGCCTGCTTGTAGGCAGCCATGGCCTCCAGCCCATCCATGGCCACATGACAAATCCCCAGGGGGGAAAGCATCTCCTGCAAAAGTGTGCGACTGATAAAATCATCTTCGGCTATCAGAATTTTCATGGAGCTTTTCTCCTGTCAGGAACTCAACTTATCGACATGATCCAGGTTTTCTGGGGCTATACCTTGTCCAACCAATCAGGGCCTGAAAAAAAGACGACGATCCTCTCAATATGCTGCTCAAGCTGGGGCAGCAGTGCCTCAGCTTGAGCCAGTTCACCCGTAGACCCGCAAACCTCCAGGGCTCTAGCAATGTCTCTGGCTTCTGCCGCGCCAAAACTGGCCAAGGAGCTTTTTAGGGTATGGGCTATGATCCGAACCTGACCGGCATCACCGACTGCCAATCCATGTCGAAGCTGCCGCAATTTCTCTGGGAAATCCACCAGGACATGATCCACCAGAACCCGGATCACCTCGATCTTCCCCCCGACAGTCTTCTTCATCTCGGTCAGGTCAACGGGGAAATCGGGAATGGTCTGGGGCTGCTCAGTCATTTCAGTCAGCTCCCTCGGCAATATCGGTGAGACCCCGGACTTCGAGAATAAGGCACACCTCGCCATCGCTCAAAATGGTACAGCCGGATACGCAACGGACCTGTCCGATCTTGCCGATATATTCGGAAAGGCCCTTGATCACCGTCTGCTGTTGCCCTAAAATCTCATCAACAAAAAGGCAGACATTCCGACCCTGATTTTCGAGCAAAACCAATATCCCCTCGTCCAGAAGCTCACTTGCCGGTGTAATTTTATGCAGGCGATGGAGCCGCAATACAGGGAAAAGCCTGTCGCGCACCCGCACCAGCTCCTGTCCCTCCGGGGAAACGGTGATAGCCTTAGCTGCCGGCCGAAACGATTCCCGGATCGAGAGAATGGGAATAATGTAGCGGACATCACCAACCCGGACCAGCATGCCATCGATGATGGCCATGGTCAGAGGAATCCGAAGAACAATCTTGGTGCCGATTCCCGGCTTGCTGTCGATGTCGATCTTGCCGTCTATCTGGTTCAGATTCTGCTTGACCACATCCATTCCAACGCCTCGGCCGGAAACATCGGTGACCTTGTCCGCCGTTGAAAACCCGGGGAGGAAAATCAGGGCAGAGACATCCTTGTCGCTGAGTTCGGAGCCATCTCCTTGGACAAGCCCCTTTTCCTTCGCTTTTTTCAGGATTTTTTCCCGGTTGAGTCCCCGACCGTCGTCATCGATCCTGATCCAGACCTCCCCTTCCTCATGACTGGCTGCCAACCGCACTATCCCTGTTTCCTTTTTGCCCGCAGCCAACCGCTCCTCCGGGTTTTCCAGGGCATGATCCATGGAATTACGGATGAGATGCACCAACGGATCGGTGATCTTTTCAATCACAGTTTTATCCAACTCGGTTTCCATGCCCACCAGGACAAGGTCAGCCTTTTTTCCGGACTTTCGGGCAAGGTCGTGCACCAGGCGGGTCATCCGGTTGAACAACCCGGCCACCGGAATCATCCGAATGGTCATGGCCACCTCCTGCAACTCCTTGACCAGCTTGCTCATCTGTTGAGAGGCCTTGCTGAAATTCTCCAACACCAGTCCTGCCAGATCAGGACTATGAATCAGCATATTTTCGGCGATCACCATCTCGCCGATCAGGTCGATGAGCGTATCGATCTTATCCAGATCAACCCGAATATCCGGCCGCTTTAAAGAGGCTGCAGGGTGGGCCTGCTCACCTCCAGAAATGCCCTTGAATTTCTCTTGTTCAACCAAGGCGCTGTCAACCTGTTCAAGCGAAGCCGCACCCATGCCCACCAGCACCTCGCCCAGGGGTTTTTTCTGGATATCAAGGGCCTCAAAAAGGGTTTCCGGGGTAATCACCCCGCTATCCACTAAAATCTCACCCACCCGTGGCGTCTGGACGGAAGAGTCATTATCCTGGCCGCCAGGGATGAAATCAGCCAGCAGCTCCAGATAGAGATCCAGCCCGTCAATCTGGCCTTGGCCTTTTTGGGAGATATCTGCCAACGAGTTTTTCAAAACATCGCAGAGGTTGAGCAGGGCATCCGCCGGTTTAGCATTGGCTGGCGCGATCCCGGACTTCATCGCGTCAAGCACGGTTTCCATGCGATGGCTCAACCGTTCGAGATCGCGGAACCCGAGAAAACCGCAGTTACCTTTAAAGCTATGGATTTTGCGGAACAGCTCAGCCACAACCTCCTTATTTTCCGAATCCTTGCTCCAGACCAGCAGCCCCTCTTCCACCTCTTGCAACTGCTCGGTTGCTTCCTGCAAAAAGGCGTTCACCAGTTCCGGGGTAATAGCAAGATCAGGAACCGAGATGACCGGTTCTGCCACCGCCGCCGGTGCCTTAGCAGGTGCCTGCCCAGCGACAGACCCACCAGAACTGCCGCCGCCAATCTCTGCTTGGAGTTGGCTGGCAAGCACACGGGCTGGTTCCTCCATGCCACGATCGTTCAGATTGGCAGCAACATAGCCCAAGACCTCCCGCATGAAATCAATGGTTTGGCAAAAGAGATCGACATGCTCATTGGTCATGGGCTGCTGCCCTTTGCGAATCTGGTCCAGCAGATTTTCCGCCGCATGGGCGGTGCTGGCCATAAACGAAAAGTTCAGAAACCCGGCGCTGCCCTTGACGGAATGGAACAGCCGAAACACTTCGTCCATGACCGGCACACTTTCCAGGGTTGGCAGGAAAGGCCCTTGTTTCGTAAATTCCTCAAAGCCGATGATTGTTGGCTCAAGATGATCCAGCAGATCGATGCATTCCTGAATAAATTCCTGAATTATCTCTTTCTGTTCACTGGAAAGTTTTTCAGCCATGTTCCCGTCCCATATGGATTAAAAATTAACTGCTCAACATAATCCGTATTATGAATTCTTTTATTTGCTCAACATGGACAACGAAGCCTCGGCGATCTTCTCCAACGGCACCAGACATTCCGCCCCGCCATTTTCAAAGGCCTCTTTGGGCATGCCAAACACCACGCAGCTGCGCTCATCCTGGGCCAGATTCCTGGCGCCGGCCTTGCGCATGGCCAGCATGCCCTCGGCCCCGTCTCGCCCCATACCTGTGAGCATCACCCCCACGGCATTGCGTCCGACATGCTGGGCCACGGAGTGCATGAGCACATCCACGGAGGGGCAATGCCCAGAAACCTTTTCCCCTGCCTTGCAGACTACCTCGTAAATTCCCCCGGAACGCACCACCTGCATGTGCTTTTCTCCTGGAGCGATAAGAATCCGCCCGGGCATCACCCGATCTCCGGTTTCCGCCTCTTTCACCTGCATAGCGCACAGCTCGTTGCACCGGTCAGCAAACATCTTGGTAAAACCGCTGGGCATATGCTGGACGATGACAACCCCTGGGGTGTTGACCGGATACCGGGTGATCACCTCCCGGATCGCCTCGGTGCCTCCGGTGGAAGCACCAATGGCAATGATTTTGTCCGTGGATTCGTGCAGGGATTTTGGCGCAGTCAGCACCTTGCTGGCAAACAGGGCCTCCCGCCGCTCCTTGAAATTGGAGACATTGGCGGTGGAGGCGATCTTCACCTTGGTCCGCAACTCCATGAGCATGTCGGTCAGACCCCGGGCCACATCAGTGCTCGGCTTGGTGACAAAATCCACGGCCCCAGCCTCCAATGCATCCAAGGTGATCTGTTTGCCCCGTTGGGTAAGGGCACTGACCATGACCACCGGCAAGGGATATTGCGGCATGAATCTACGCAGAAATTCAACCCCGTCCATCCTCGGCATTTCCACATCCAAGGTCATAACATCGGGTTTGAGATTCACAATCATGTCGCGGGCCACATAGGGGTCGGGCGCACTGCCTACCACCTCGATCCCTGGGTCCTGGGCCAGCCCCTGGGAAAGGATGGTCCGCACCAGCGAAGAATCATCCACGACCAGCACCCGTATTTTTCTACCGCCTTGAATCATGTGCTCTCCTGAATGGGGAGGACTTTACTTGTTTTTGGGCACAAAGCTCGCCTGTTAGTCTTTTCTTTCGCTACAGACTCAACACCTGAATACCTAAATCCTTTTATACACCGCAGGCATCACATACTGAAACAACTCCTGCTGCCGACCAAGGGTTTCGGAATGACCGATAAAAAGATAGCCCCCGGGCTCCAGGCACTGGTGATACCTTTGCACCAGGGCATCCCTGGTTTCCGAGTCAAAATAGATCATCACGTTCCGGCAAAAGATCACCTGAAAAGGACTTTTAAATGGGAACTGCTTGTTCATGAGGTTGAAACGCCTAAAAGTCACCTGTTTCTTGAGCGCCTCATTGACAAGCCAGCTGCCCTCCTTCTGCCGGCTGAAATACTTGTGTTTACTCTGGGGGGGAATCCGTTCAACCTGCTCATCCCCGTACATTCCGAGCTTGGCCTTACCCAGTACCTGATCCGAAATATCCGTGGCCAGAACCCCGCCATTCCAAAGGCCATATTCGTTGCCCAGATATTCCATCATAAGGAGAGCCAGCATATATGGCTCCTCGCCAGAGGAGCAACCCGCGCTCCAGATTCGCAGATCGCGAGTATTCCGTTTTTTCAGCCGCTCAATCAGAGGGGGCAACACCTCCTGAACAAAGAAATCAAAATGGGCATGCTCCCGGTTAAAATAGGTGTAATTGGTGGAGATCCGGTTGACCAGCTTATCCAGGGCCGAACCGGAGGTCTCCCGGATAACGCATTCATAATAGTCTCGGAAGGAAGCAAACCCTTCGTCCCGCAACAGCTTTTGCAGACGGCCCACCACCAGGGAGCGTTTCTGATCCGTAAGATTGATCCCAAAACGGTCGTAGACCAGGGTTCGGATAAGATGAAACTCCTGGTCGTTGATGGTGAGGGTTGTATCCATAGAAAATGCGCGGCTTCTCAAGCAACCTGGTGGGCAGCCAAGCGACTGCCCACCAGAATTTTTTATCGGTTAATACTTACCAAACTCCTTATCATCCAAGGCGATAACGCTGCTCGGCTTGACCTTGGCTCCGCCGCCCCCGCCCCAGCCGCCGTAATCAAGCTGCGGCCGATTGGCAGCCATCTGCTGCGGCTGCATCGGGGCAAACTGTTGCTGATTGCCGCTGGACATTTTCAGCTTGAACCTTGCCAGCATCTGCCGCAACTGCCCGGCCTGGCTGGAAAGCTCTTCCGCCGCTGCGGCGCATTCCTCGGCGCTGGCCGTGTTTTGTTGGGTGACCTGGTCGATCTGGCCCAACCCCTCGTTTACCTGGGAGATACCCTGGGCCTGTTCGTTAGAGGCGGCAGCAATCTCGCCCACCAGATCCGTGACCTTGCCAACCGAGGTGACAATCTCGCCCAAGGCCTCAGCAGTTTTGTCGGCAATCTGCGTGCCTTTTTCGGTCTTGCGCACCGAGCCTTCGATCAACTCAGCGGTTTCCCCAGCGGCCTTGGCGCTACGAGCCGCCAGGTTGCGGACCTCTTCGGCTACCACGGCAAAGCCCTTACCGTGTCGGCCGGCTCGGGCCGCTTCCACTGCGGCATTGAGAGCCAGCAGGTTGGTTTGAAAGGCAATCTCATCGATGACCTTGATGATCTTGGAGATGTTCTGGGCCGACTCGCTGATATCGTTCATGGCGCCAACCATTTCTTTCATCTGCGAGTTGCCGTTCTGGGCCGCATCCCTGGCCTGACCGGCCAACTGATTGGCCTGGGTGGCATTGCCGGCGTTGAGCTTGGTTTGCGAGCCCATCTCGGTCATGGAGCTGGTGATCTCTTCCAGCGAGCTGGCCGATTCGGTGGCCCCCTGGGAGAGCGACTGGCTAGCGGAAGAAACCTGGGCTGCTGCCGAGTTGACCTGCTCGCCTGCCAGGTAGATCTGGCTTAAGGTAGCATTCATATCTTCCAAGGTTTTGGCCAAAGCCGCGCCAATGGCATCCTTGGCATCCACCTGGTGGGCGTCAAAGGCAAAGTTGCCGTCGGCGATCTTTTCCAGGGCCACGACAAAGTTGGTCTGCAGGTTGTCGGCAAAATCGTCCATGGCCTTGGCCATCTGGCCGATCTCGTCCTTTCTCTGCATGCGCAGCCGCTGGTCGAGATGGCCCTTGCTCAACTCATTCAACATCTCCATTCCCTGCTTGAGCGGCCCTTCGATGCCCTTGGCCAGGATGAATCCCAGAAAAACGGCAAAGGCTACACCGGCAACAGCACAACCAATCATGGTCCGGCTGGCGTTATTGGCAATCTCGCCATTTTTTTCGGCTGTCTCTTTGGCGAGTTTGAGTTTTGCATTTACCATCGCATACATGGATTCGTTCGCCTCAAATGCCGCCCTTTTCATATCGCCTTTCACTATGGCATCGGCTTCCGCCACTTTCCCGGCCTGAACCAAGGCCGTTATCTCATCAGTATACTTGTTGTAGGCCTTGCGCTTCTCGACAAAGGTCTCAAACAGCTTCCGACCAGAATCGGTATATATGGTTTTTTCATACTCATCGCACAGTGCTCTAATCTCTTCGCGCAACTGCTTGGTCGTCTCCATCGCCTTTTGACGACCTGCCGCCGTATTGGTCGGATCCGTAAGTTCACGGTTGTTGATTCGTATCCGCTGAAATTTGATGCCGATTTCACCCATCTGCCCGATGGGTACGGTCATCTTTTCATAGAGCATAGTGTCGGCATCATCCACCGTTTTAATCCCCCTAACCCCGATAAAGCCGATAACGGCAGCAATACAGGCAACCAGCAGGAACGCGGACAGGAGCTTCTTAAACATCTTCATATCATTGATGAAATCTTTCATACCATGCTCTCCTCGTAGGTTATCCGGTTACGCCGCCGGGGCGATTTCTTCCAACTGGGCCAGCTCTTCTTCATAAAGCAGCTGTTCCACATTGAGCAAAATCTTCACCTCGTCATTGACCTTGCCCATGCCCTGTAAAAAGCGACTCCGCTTGCCCCTGGCCTTTTCCGGCGCCGCCTCCACCTGCGACTCGGGGATGTCCACCACCTCCTGCACCTTGTCAACCACCAGGCCGATGGAGGTGTTGTTGATGTTGACCACGATGATACAGGTCCGCTCGTCATACTCCCGCGCCTCCATATGAAAACGGGAACGGACATCCATCACCGGAATCACCTTGCCGCGCAGGTTGATAACCCCTTTCAAGAAATCCGGCATGTCCGGCACCTCGGTGATTCGTTGGATACCGATAATCTCGGTGACGAACCGGATTTCGATGCCGTAATCCTCCTTGGCCAGATGAAAGGTCAGATACTTGTCCTTCTGGGTATCCTCGTTGTCATCCGCCCAATCGTCTTCTGTTTCCTCCCGATACTTTTCTTCCGCCATAGACAAGTCCTCCGCTGTTGTTGCCAAGCAACTCCCTTGAACGAAAAAAACACCGCGCCCGGTGCTAAAAAAATAACGTTTCCTTAATCATCTCATGTACAATTTCTATTGTATAGATGATTTTCTTGCGGCCACTTTCTTTGCTCAAAAGGGGATTGTATGGAGAACGAAATTTTTAAAGAAGAGGCTTTTGAACTTCTCGACGACATCGAAGAAACCCTACTGCTACTCCGCGCCGACCTGGCAAACGCCGACCATATCAACCGAATATTCAGGGCAGTGCACACGGTCAAAGGCTCCGGCGCCATGTTTGGTTTCAACGAAGTGGCGGATTTTGCCCACAAGTTTGAAAACGCCATCGACGCCATCCGCAAAAGCGAGGCCGCACTCAACGAAGAATGCCTCAATGTTTTTCTTGCCGCACGGGACCAGATCAAAGTCATCCTTGAGGCAGAAAACCCTGCGGCCCCGGAGATAACCCAGGAATCACAACAACTCATTCAGCAGCTCATCGCGGCGGTGGGCGCGCCCGCCTCGGTGCCGCCACAGCCCCCACAACCCGTGACGTCCAAGAGTACCGCTCCGGCCCCTGAGCCGCCTCACCCAAATACCGGCCAGCCCACCGCCGTGGACCTGCTGCAACTCCCCCGGCTCACCGCTCTGATTGTGGAAGACGAATTCATCAGCCGCTACATCATCCAGGAGTTCCTCTCCCCTCTGGGTACCTGTCATATCGCGGTGAACGGCTTTGAGGCCATCCTCGCTTTCAAAAGCGCCCTGGTGGAAAAACGGCCCTACGACCTGATCTGCCTGGATATCATGATGCCGGGCATGACCGGTACTGAGGTGGCCAGGGAGATGCGGAGACTGGAAGCGGAAATGGGGGGAGGCAACTCCAGCAAGATCGTGATGACCACTGCGGTCAGCGACAAAGAAGTCATTGTCGGAATGTTTCAGGAAAAGCTCTGCGACGCCTATCTGCTCAAGCCTCTCCACAAAGAAAAGCTCTATGAACTCATCCAAACTTTTTTCAGCGCGCCAGGGGCACAGAACTGAACACCACCGACGAGCCATAAAGGATCAGCGCCCATGCTCCACACGTTCTGGCCGGAAATGGTCAAGAAATTTTACCAGCAACTCACCGAGCCAACGGGCGCCCGATCCATCCTCCTGAGCAACACGGCAAAAAGGCAGCCCCTGTTACTGAGCTACATCCTGATTTTTTTCCTCTTCCAACTTCTCTTGACAGGCTTCCTGATCCATGAAAAAAATACGGACCAGGAAAGCTATCTCCAGCAAATATTCGCGCAGGAAAAAAGATCCCACGACGCCACCATTGCCTTTTATCGGATGCAAGCCCGGCTCCTTTGCAACTCCTTTATAAACCGCCCGGAAATTCTCACCCTCTTGCACGACGCGGCAGAAGCCGGCCCAGAAGAAAAGAACCGGCTCCGTCGTCGGCTCTACGAGAAATTTTCTCCCACCTACGCCCTCATCCAAAAAGATCTCTTTCCGCAGGTGCATTTTGTTTTTGCAGACGGCACAAGTTTTCTCCGCATGCACCAACCAGCACAGTTTGGCGACAATCTTTCCACCATCCGGCCAAGCATCAAAAAAATCAGCCAGGAAAAGCAGTATGTGGAAGGATTTGAGGTTGGCCGTCATACCGAAGCTTTCCGTTTCATCTTTCCGCTGAATCACGGAGGGGCTTACCTGGGCACTGTGGAATTCAGCCTGCCCCCCGCGCTCTTCCAAGAAACAATTTCCCAACAATACCAGACCGACTACCGGTTCATCCTGAAAAAAACCGTGGCTGATGGGCCACTCCTTACTTCTGTCATGAAAAACCGTCTGCCCTCCCATCTTTCCGAAGATTTTTACCAAGAACAAGAGGAAGAATCCTCCCTTTCTGAGCTGCACAAACACCGTATACCGCCAGAGGTCATCACCGCGATTAACCGAAAAATCCGCAGCAGCGTTAAAAAAAGTCTACGACAAGAAATCAGCTTTACCAAAACGCTCAAACTGGACGGCAAGCACTTTATTATATCCTTTTTGCCGATCTATGATTTGGATCAACAGGTGGCAGGGTTCCGCATCTCCTACCAGGAAGACCCACACCTTGCACTTGCCCTGCCAAACCTTATCCAACTTTACCTCGGCGGCACCGCCCTTATGCTCTTGGTCCTGGCCCTGCACGGCTATTTTTTCAGGGTTCAGCGAAATCGTCTCCGCTTTCAGCAACAACTCCTCGATGCCATACCCACTCCGATCTTTTATAACGATGGCAATGGCTATTTTCTGGGCGCCAACAGGGCCTTCCATGACCTCACCTGCCTCCCCCGAGAAGAACTCCCCAGCATGCAGGTGACCGAGGTATTCCCTGATTTGCCATCGGCAAGCAAACCAACCCTTGCTCACGGGACCACGGCCACCGGAGAAATCGAGACAAATGAACTACGGTTCCACGACGCTGACGGCCGCAGCCGCCAGCTCCTTCTCTATGAAACAGCGATTGCTACCGAAAGGGATGGCAAGTCCAGCGCCATAATCGGTGCCGCCTTTGATATTACAGAACGGAAAAAATCCGAAACCGCAACCCAGGAAGCTTTGCTGGAAATGAATCAGATCTTCAACACCGCCGCCGACGGCATGCGGGTAATCAGCGCCGACTTTACCTGTCAGATGGTCAACGACACCCTGAGGGGCATGCTCCCGCACGACCTCCATAATATGCAACATGAAAAATGTTTCGAGAGCTTCGGCGGCGCTGATTGCCATACGGATCGTTGCCCCATGAGCCGGATCAAAAATGGCGCAGTACGAACCGAAGATGAGGTGGGGAAACTCACCAGTAGCGGGGAGGAATTTATCTTTCTACGCACGGCAACACCTTTTCGGGACAGAAACGGAACACTGCTTGGCATTGTGGAAAATTTCAAGAACATAACCGCGCAGCAGCAATACCTAATCAATCTCCAGGCGGCCAAGGAAGCAGCCGAAGCCGCAAGCCAGGCAAAATCTGAGTTTCTGGCCAATATGAGCCACGAGGTACGAACCCCGCTCAACGGCATTCTCGGCATGACCACCCTCACTCTGGGCACCGAGCTCAATGAAAAACAACACCAATACATGGAGATGATAAAAAAGTCTGGGGAACGGCTGTTGGGCATCCTCAACCAGATCCTTGATTTTTCCAAACTGGAAGCTGGCAAGCTGGAGATTGACACAACCGATTTTGCCCTGCGTGATCTTTTAAACGAAATATTCAGCCCCGTCGCAATACAGTTGGAGCAGAGGGGCATTGCAAGCACTCTGGCCATTGCCCAAAATATCCCCAACCAGTGGTTGGGCGATGCGGGTCGCCTGCGGCAGGTTCTGACAAACATGCTGGACAACGCCAGCAAGTTTACCGAACAGGGCTCCATCTCACTTCGGGTGGAGATGGTCGAGCACAACGAAGAAAAAACAACCCTGCATTTCACTGTTCAGGATACCGGCATCGGCATCCCGGAAGACAAACAGCTGTTCATCTTTGCCCCCTTTCACCAGGCAGACGGCTCCATGACCCGCAAATACGGCGGCACCGGCCTGGGCCTGACCATCTGCCGTCAGCTCATCGAAATGATGGATGGCACGGTCTGGCTCGAAAGCGAGGAGGGGAAAGGCACCACCTTCCATTTCACGCTCCCCTTCAGTCAGATGCCCAGAAAAGCCGAACAGAGTCCGGCAGCGCCCCTTGCGCTGCTGCGGGAAGCCTGCCTGCTCCTAATTCAGGATGCCGTAAGCCCGCCCCTGCTGCTTGACCAGCTGCCAGCAAATTCATTCGAGCAACTGGACAGCATCGCACCCCCTGCTGAGTGGCCGCCACAGCTCTCACACCCCTCGTATGACCTGTTGCTCATCAACATCAGCGAGGATTGCTTTCCTCTCATCGAAAAAATTCGCCAAGATGGTCGCTTGCGGCACACCCCCATCATCCTCGTCACCCAATCCGGGTTCCGGGGAGATGGGCTGCGCTGCCGTCAGCTTGGAGTTGGCGCCTATCTCACCGGCGTCATCTCCCAGACTGATCTTCTTAAAATAATGAACATGGTCCTTGCACAACCCGCTTTCCCGCAGCAAAACGCCACCGTCATTACCCGGCACACCTTGCGGGAAGCGGAGAACATCCCCCACATTCTGGTGGTTGACGATGATTATGTAAATCGGGTTCTGGCCGAAGAAATGCTAAAAATTATAGGCTGGCGGGTCAGTGTTGTCGAAGATGGCGCACAGGCCCTCGCTCTGCTGGAGCATGAGGACATCGATCTCGTCCTCATGGACATGCAAATGCCCATCATGGACGGCTACACGGCCACGGCAAAAATCAGGGAAAATGAGCGGCAGACAGGGAGACACCTACCCATCATCGCCCTGACTGGTTTTGCCTTTGCCGAAGATCGGGAAAAATGCCTGGCAGCCGGGGCTGACGAGTACCTCAGCAAACCCTTCAAGCCGGAAGAGCTTCTGACCACGATCAAGCAGCATCTGCAACAGGGAAATGAAGCAAATAATGCCTAGCGAACAAGCCCCAAGGCAAGACAACCATCGAGAGGAACCGCTCCCGGAGAACGGGGCCATCTGCCGGTCGGTGGTCGAGGAGCAGACCGAGTTCATCTGCCGCTATCGGCCGGATGGCCGCCTCTCCTTTGTCAACGGGGCATATGCCCGCTACTACGGAAAAACCAAAGAAGAACTGATCGGCAAAAACTTTATCCCCCATATCCCGGATCAGGATCTGGCCCTCATCCAAGAACGCACGGCCTCAATCACCAGGGAAAATCCTCTGGCCAGGTTCGAGCACCACATCATAACCCCCCTTGGGGAGATACGCTGGCAGGGCTGGACCCACCAGGGGATTTATGGGACGGACGGCAACCTCATCGAATACCAGGCAGTGGGCAACGACATCACTGACCGCAAGCAGGCGGAGGAAGCATTAGAACTCGAACGCGCCAACCTCCAGGCCATCTTCGATACTGCCCAAGTGGGCATGCTGCTTCTCGATGAAAAGGCGAATGTGGTGCGGATCAACAAGGAAATGCTCTCCCTGATGGGCAGGGACACGTCCGATGACATCCTTGGTCACCAACCGGGCGACATTCTCCACTGCGTAAAGGCGGTAAACGATGCCAGGGGCTGTGGCTTTACCGATGCCTGCCCAAAATGCCCCATCCGAAACACCATTGAGCACACACTGAATACCGGAGAGGAAGTTCGCGGAACCGAAACCAAGCAGCGATTCGTCATCGGTGGCGAAGAATGGGAATTCTTTTTCTCCCTCAACGCCTCGCCCCTGGAAATCGGGGGCAAAAGACATGTGCTCCTTGCCCTCTACGATATCTCCTCCGGCAAACGAACAGAGGAGGCTCTTCGAAAAGCAAAACAGGTGGCGGAAATAGCCAACATCGCCAAAAGCGCCTTTTTGGCCAACATGAGCCATGAGATCCGCACCCCCATGAACGGGGTGATCGGCATGGCCGGTCTGCTGTTGGGCATGAATCTTGATGAAGACCAACGCCATTACGCCGAACTTATCCAGGCAAGCGGCCAGAACCTGCTCGACCTGATCAACGACATCCTGGACTTTTCCAAAATCGAGGCCAACCATCTGGAGCTGGAAGAACTGGACTTCGATCTGCGCAACGCCCTGGAGCAGTGCGCCGAACTCCATGCCATCACCACCCGAAGCAAAGGACTCACCCTCAGCCTCAGTGTCGCCCCAAAGGTGCCTACCCTGCTCACTGGGGATCTCGGCCACCTGCGCCAAATCCTCATCAATCTGGTGGGCAATGCCATCAAATTCACTGCCACGGGCGAGGTAACCGTTAACGCTTCCTTGATCGGTGAGCGCGAGACCCAAGTAACCCTGCGCTTTACCGTACGCGATACCGGCATCGGGATCCCCCAAGACAAAATCCCCCTGCTCTTCAACGCCTTCCAACAGGTGGACGCCTCAACCACCCGCAAGTTCGGCGGCACGGGGCTGGGCCTGGCCATCTGCAAGCGGTTGGTCGCCTTCATGGGCGGTGAGATCGGGGTCGAAAGCGAAGAGGGTAAAGGCTCGACCTTCTGGTTCACGGTGGTTCTGAAAAAACAGGCCCAGACCGGAGGACAGCCCCAGCCTGTCACAATAAAGAAGGCCCCCATCCGCCCCACAATCCAGCAGAAGGAAGAACGCGCCCGGTTCCGGATTCTCCTGGCCGAAGACAATATCACCAACCAGAAGGTGGCACTGGGCATCCTCGGCAACCTTGGGTTCAGCGCCGATGTTGCCGCCAACGGGAAAGAGGTGATCACCCTGCTGGAAACGCTGCCCTACGATCTGATCCTGATGGATGTGCAGATGCCGGAGATGGACGGCTTTGCGGCAACCCAGCTGATCCGCTCAGGACAGACCAAGGCCAGCAATGCAAACCTGCCGATCATCGCCCTGACCGCCCATGCCATAAACGGCTATCGCGAACACTGCCTTGAGGCCGGGATGAGCGACTACCTCACCAAGCCCATCGAGCCGCAGGTCTTGGAGGAGACACTGGTGAGATGGCTGACCAGTCCGGGCCAACCAGGCAGACCGGCAAGTCAATGCCAAAGGGAAAACGATTCAGCCGCGCCTCCCCCTGTTTTTGATCTCCAGGCCCTGACAGACCGCCTGGGCACAGAGCTGTCGGAAAAAATTATCGCCATCTTTCTCGAGGATATGCCCAGCCAACTCACGATCCTCAAGGAATATATCGACCAAGCCAAGCTGGAAGAGGCCGGAAGCCAGGCCCACAAAATCAAGGGCGCGGCGCTTACCGTGTGCGGCATGGCTTTTGGCGCCGTGGCTTTTAGCATGGAAACGGCGGCAAAGGCAGGCCGCCTGGAGGAGCTTCCCGCACTTTTGCCTGAATTAGACCGGCAATTCGCGCTGCTGACTGTGCAGATGCGGGCAGACAGGTGAGACAGAGATAAATCCCAGACCACTCTCTTGTTTTTTTTGATGACTCCGTCCTTGTATCCACTATAATAGCGCCAGACAACCCAACAGATCACCCGCACACCAAGGAGGTTCCATCATGTGTGTCCCCCATACGGATTTTGAAAAAGCTCTCGCCGTAGGCCGACCCCCCAATATTGTCAAACTTTTCCCGAACTCCAAAGCCCTGATCGTCAGCGGTAAGGTAATCGACCGGGCCTTACGGGCCAAGGGCAAGGCCATGACCATCGCTGCCAACGGCCGCAACAACTTCATCATCCGCGGAGCCCTGCTGGCCGCGCAGCGGGCCAATGCCCCAATCATCATCGAAATAGCCCGCTCCGAGGGCGGGGCCAGCGCCTACTGCCCAACGAATTACTGGAACATGGCCATGCAGGTGGACCAGGCCATGAACGAACTTGGCATCACCGTGCCGGTGGCCATCCATGCCGACCACTACGGAATCAAAAAAGAAGCGGATCTTGATTTCGCCAAGGTGGAGATTCCCACCATCTTCGAGGCAGGCATCACCTCCATCGCCATCGACGCTTCCCATATGCCGGACGACAAGAATCTGCTCACCAACCTAGCCTTGACGCAACTGGTGCCCGCCTGGGCCGGCCTGGAAACGGAGATCGGCGAGATCAAGGGCGACCAGGGGCTTTCCACCCCGGCAGAGGCGCTCTTCCTCATCCAGGGCCTCAATGCCCACAACATCTTCCCCGACTGGATCGCCTTGAACAACGGCACCACCCACGGCATCGAAGACAGCGGCCAGGGCATCCAGGTGGGGCTCACCGCCGAGGTTCACGCCGGACTGGCCCCGTACCATGTCTCCGGCGCCCAGCACGGCACCTCGGGCAACAGTTCGGAGCGGTTGCGGGAGATCGCCGCGCAAACCTCCACCACCAAGGCCAATGTGGCCACGGCCCTACAAATGGTTTCCTGGGGCTTGCAGGTAAACGACTACGGCAACGCCATCCTCGACGCAGACGGCAACTTCATCAAGGTAAAAGACGCCGGAGTCACCGAAGGCATGTGGCAGCAGATGGTGGCTTACGCCGAGGCAAACGGATGGAAAAAAGGCAACTACAAGAGTCTGAACCTGCCCTTTGAGCCAAAACTGATGGGACAGCCCAAGGCGATCCGGGAGCGGATGGTAACGCGGGTGGAAGAATTTGTCTACAATCTGCTGGTCAATGTGTTCAACGCCCAGGACAGCGCGCCCTTGGGGATCAAGGCCATCCTCGACAAAGGCTCCTACGACATGGGGCCAAAGGTGGGCCGCATTGAAGATCCGGCCCAGTGGACCGGAGAAAAGATCGCCAAGAGGGCAGTCAGCCTCGGCACCGACAAAGGCCCAGCCGGTGATTTTGACGATTGAACCGCCTGGGTATGGTTTATCCAAACCCCAGTTTTTCTGCCATTGCTTGTAATTGAGTCCGCCGCTGGTCTTGTGACCGGCGGCGTTTTTTATTGAGGACCAGCTACCCGATCAGACCACTGCCCCAGAACACCGACAGACAGAGGAAAGGAAGGACGCTGAAAGAGAGCAGCACCTCCTTGATCGGATGGTTGAAATCAAAGACCCGCAGGCTGAAAGCTGCGGCATAGAGCCAGGCGTACAGAACGACCGCCAAGGCCCCTCCACCCTCCAGCCAGAGATTGGCCCCAAGATCGAACCAGAACACAAGAGAGGCAACGGCCATGGCGCAGAGAAACATCTGGGCCAGCTCATAAACAACCTTGGCCATCACATAGAGGATATTGAAAAAACCAATCCCGCCAAAAAGCAGTGAGGCGCAGACCAGAGCGAGGGCCCCGAGCAGGCCTGAAGTCAGAAGCGCTCCCCGGTTGGCGGCAAGAAAATCGAGCAGCGAAGCCATCACCTCGCCGGAGGTAAACCCGCCAAGATGCATCGCCGCAACCGCGCAGCCGAAAAAAAATAAATATCGGCCCATCTATGCAGGTCCCATATGCGAAGATCCCGTTGACCAGGGAATCATTTGGTCACAAAACCGATGGCGCGATCAAGCTTATGCAAAAAGGCGAAGCCCTGCCCCTTTTTCTCAAGCTTGGCCGCCTTGACCACCGCGTCAAACACCGCATCGGTCTGTTCATTCTTGGTGATAATCAGAATGATCTCTTTTTGCGGTTTGATGAACATCCCGGCAAAACCAAGTTTTTCGCGCACCCCGGTACCCCGCCCATAATAGAGGGTCGCGCCCTCCGCCCCGGCCTGCATCGCCGCCTCCACCACCCGGTCTGCCTCGCCTCGCTGGACGACACAGGTTATCAGGTTCGGATTTACCTGTTCCATACCCCCCCCTTCTTCTGAACTGAAACATCGTCCGGACATATCCGCCAGCGCCTGAAAACAATCAGCTATTCGATGTGAATACAGTCAGCCACCGCCAAGCTTTCCTTGGTAGTTTCCTTAAGAGGGATTATCGAACCAGGGCTGTCTATTGTCAAGCTTTCAATGGTGACAATAATCTTTTCTCCTTACAAGCTTTCGTTAAGGGTGGACTGACAACAATCCTTGGTTTGACGGCACCCATCCAATCTGTTTTCAGCAAACACAACCTGCCACCAGAGCCGGCAGACCCTGCCATATTACGTTAGATTTCCCAAACAGTTTCTGCTAACCTTAAAATAGAACGACCCAGAGACTCACCGCACACAGGGGCGATCCATGGACCATTCGAACCGAATGCTGAAGACCATACCCTTGCTGGTGGCGGCGCTATCCGTTTTCGCCGGGGGACTCGTGCTCGTGGGTTGGGCTTTTGATATAAGGAGCTTGTCTTGCAGATTTTGGCTTTCAGCCGCAAGGCAGAACAGCAGCAACAGCCCCTACAGATCTCACTGATCGTCAAGGAAGCCCTCAAGATGCTGCGCGCCTCCATCCCGACCACCATCGAGATCAAGCAAAATATCGCCTCCACTGAATTGGTAATGGCCGATCCCACTCAGATTCACCAAGTCATCATGAATCTCTGCACCAACGCCTACCACGCCATGCGAGAGACAGGGGGAACCCTTGCCGTCTCTCTCGAAGAAGTGACAATTGGGGCGGAAGACTACGGCTATGCCTCGCTCACCCCTGGAAACTATCTGAAGCTTGAAGTAAGCGATACTGGTTGCGGCATTGAACCGGAGATACAGGAGAAGATCTTTGAGCCCTACTTCACGACCAAAAAGCCAGGGGAAGGAACCGGAATGGGTCTTGCCGTGGTCCACGGCATTGTAAAAAGCCACCATGGCCATATTACGGTGTACAGCGAACAGGGAAAAGGCACGAGCTTTCATGTCTATCTGCCGCTGACCGAACAGCTTGCCGTAGCCTTGCCGCTCGAAACCGTTCCCCAAGAGCTTCGGGGAAAGGGAGAACAGGTTCTGTTTGTTGATGACGAAGAGCCAATCCGTGCGGTCGTTGATGCTATTTTGTCAAAGAACGGCTATCAGGTGGCAACCTTTGCCGATGGGAGACAGGCCTGGGCGGAATTTCAGAAAAATCCGGAGCAATTTGATCTGGTAATTACCGACATGACCATGCCTTCCATGACCGGAGCTGAACTAGCACAAAAAATCCTGGCCTCACGTCCTCAAATCCCGATCATTCTCTGCACGGGCCAGAGTGAACTCATCAACAAAGAAAAAGCCTTGGCCATGGGGATTTGCGTTTACCTGAATAAACCAATCCGGATGGAAACACTGCTTGGAGCAGCAAGGAACGCCCTGGAGAAAAAATAGGCGACCTTCCCCAAGTGCAGTACCGCTTTTATGTCGGTTACCCAGGAGATACCTTTGAGTACTACACTATCCACCAACACCGCTGAAACCACTAAATATAGAACCACCCTCTTCTTGACCCTGATCGCCGCCGGTCTGGCGGGCAACTATTTCAACTTCCCGATCTTCCTCAATATCAACTTCCTGTTCGGCAGCATCTTTGCCATGCTGGCCTTGCAGTTCTTTGGGCTGGGTAGGGGCATTGTCGCAGCCGCCGCCATCGCCGGCTACACCTATTTTCTCTGGAATCACCCCTATGCCATCATTATCATGACCACCGAAGTGGCAGCGGTCGGCTGGCTGATGAGCCGCCGCAAGGTTGGGATGGTGCTGGCTGATACGCTTTACTGGCTCATCATTGGCATGCCACTGGTCTACCTTTTCTATCACTTGGTCATGCATGTTCCTTTCAGTAATACCACTATTGTCATGAGCAAACAGGCGATAAATGGCATCGCCAACGCCCTGGTCGCCCGACTGCTCTTTACCGGTTATACCCTCCGGTCGTGTTCGTCGCGGACCTCATACCGTGAGATTATCTACAACCTGCTAGCCTTTTTCGTGTTATGTCCGGCGCTGATTTTGCTGGCGGTTGGTAGCAGAACCGATTTTTCCGAAACCGACCGCCATATCCGGACAACACTCATGCAGGAAAGTCGCCGGGTGACTGACAGGGTGGAAACATGGGTGGTGAACAGAAAATCGGCCATTATCAATTTGGCGGAGATGGCTGCTTCACTCTCGCCACAGCAGATACAACCCTATCTCGAACAGACAAAAAAATCGGATGTCAATTTTAAGCGCATCGGGCTGCTGGACAAAGAAGCCACTATCATCGCCTACTTTCCTCTGCTCGACGAACTGGGGCAAAAAAACATCGGCAAAAATTTCGCTGATCGTCCCTACATTCCGACGCTCAAGCGGACACTCAAGCCGATGCTCTCGGAAGTGGTCATGGGCAGGATCGGCATCCCCAAGCCAATGGTCACGATGCTTGCGCCGGTGGTCATTGGTGGAGAATACAACGGCTACGTCACCGGCATCCTGAGTTTGGAGCAGATATGGCAACACCTCGACAAGAGTACAGATATAAATGCCACGCTCTTCACCCTACTGGATAAAAACGACAACGTCATTATGACCAACCGCACCGATCAAACGGTAATGACCCCCTTTGTGCGCGGCAAAGGGGTGCTCACCCCTCTTGAGAAAGGTCTCAGTCAGTGGGTGCCGATCCTTCCTGCGAATACCCCGCCGACAGAACGGTGGCAAAAATCGTTCTATATCGAAGAAACCTCAATCGGCGACCTGGCAGAGTGGAAACTGATTCTGGAGCAGCCGGTGGCGCCCTTCCAGAAAACGCTTTACGATAACTTTACTGGTAAGCTGAGCCTACTGTTCCTGATTTTGCTCGGGGCGCTGGCGCTGGCTGAATTATTGAGCCACCGGATTGTTGTCACCCTTGAGAAACTGCGAATGATCACCCATGACCTTCCGCTGAGGCTTGCGACCGAGAGTAAAGAGATTGTCTGGCCCGAAAGCAGGATTCAAGAGGCAAATCACCTAATCAATAATTTCAAGAGGATGGGGGATACGCTGTCAGAGCAGTTCAATGAGATCCGAGAGATCAATGAATCGCTGGAGCAGCGGGTGGAAGAGCGGACCCGAGAACTGCGAGAGAGCGAGGAGAAGTTCCGCACTGTGGCGGACTACACCTACGGATGGGAAGTATGGGAGGACTCAAAGGGCTACTGCCTCTATTGTTCGCCCTTCTGCGAACGTGTCACAGGATATTCACCCGAAGCCTTCAAGGCTGATGCTGGATTGCTGGAACGTTTGATTCATCCCGAGGATCTGCCGAGATGGAAGGCCCACCACGCGAGCGTGCATTACGAGCCAAAGACGCAGGCAGCCCTAGATGAATCCGCAAACGAACTTGAGTTTAGAATTCTTCATCGCAACGGCGAGGTTCGCTGGCTCAATCATCTCTGTTACCACGTCTACGACCTGGAAGGACACGATCTGGGTCATCGGATCTCGAACCGGGACATCACCGAGCACAAACGCCTGGAGGCCGAGGTCGTGAAAAACAGAAATCTTGAGGCCCTTGGCATCCTGGCTGGCGGCATCGCCCACGATTTCAATAATCTGCTTCAGGGGCTTCTCGGCAATCTGGAACTTGCCAAAATGAACACCGAGGAATCAAGCAAGGCCTTTCCGTATCTGGAGACCGCAGGGCAGCTGTACGGAACAGCCACCAAACTTACCGGCCAGCTTATTGCTTTCTCTCCCGGCGGCAACTTACTCCCGATAAACATCCAGCCAGCAAGCCACCTCAAGGAAGAGGTCGTTTCCACCCTGGAAGGTTCTGACTTGGTGGTCGAATTTGACTTGGCCGAAGACCTCTGGCCCATCACGGTTGATCCTTCCCAATTCCGTAACGTCATAAAACATTTGGTGCTGAATGCCCGAGAGGCCATGCCCAAAGAATCAGGCGGCACACTCACAATAAAGGCCGTTAATGAATCCTTACCGGAGCATCATGGGAAGCACCCTACCCTTCCCCCGGGCAGTTATGTGAAGATTTCGATTCAGGATCATGGATGTGGGATCAGCAAAGAAAACCTGCCCCGCATCTTTGATCCTTATTTCTCCACCAAGCAACTTGGCTCCCAGAAGGGGATGGGGCTGGGGCTTACCCTGTGCGAGGCGATCATCAAGAAGCACGGCGGAGTGATAACTGTGGAGTCGGAACTCGGCCACGGGACAACCTTTCATCTCTATCTCCCTGCCGTTGCTAAGGAGGGTGGATCGGAATAAAGGGGCTCATATCTATTCCCCGCCACGCTCACCCCTTGATTACCGCCAGGGGGCGTAGCTCCACCAGCACCTCCACCAGATCCAGCTGGTTGTCGATCACCTGATCAATGTCTTTGTAGGCCCCGGCCGCCTCTTCCAGATCCCCCACCGAACGAATGGCATGGATGATCCCCTGGTCGTCCAGCCGTTTCTTTTCCTGGTCCAGGTTCAGCTGCCGCTGGGCCTGCTTGCGTCCCATCTTCCTGCCAGCGCCATGGGCACAGGATTCAAAGCTCTCCTTGTTGCCCTTGCCCCGCACGATATAGCTGGGAGTCCCTTGGGAACCTGGGATAATGCCGATCTCCCCGGCTTGGGCCCGGGTTGCCCCTTTGCGATGAACCATGACATTCTTTTTAAAATGCGTCTCCATGGCCGCGTAATTGTGGGCAATATTGAGCATCGGTTCAAAAAATACCGGCGGCGCCACAACCAACAGGGCGTCCTTGATCCGCTCCATCATCATCTTCCGGTTGGCATAGGCAAAATCGACACAGTAGCGCATCTCGTGCAGGTAGGTTTGGCCTGCTTCGCTGTCAATGGGGAGAAAGGCCAACTGCCAGTTTGAAGGAATTTTCGAACCCCACCGTTTGTTCAACTCCATGGCCAAGCGATTATAGTGATTGGCAACCTTGAAGCCAAGATTGCGGCTGCCGGAATGGACCATCAGCCAGACATGGCCGTCGTTGCCTTTTTGAATCTCGATGAAATGGTTGCCTCCCCCCAGGGTGCCCAACTGGGTCAAGGCACTTTGATACTCATGGCTAACCATGGGCAGATCGGCCAAAGGAACATCCGTGTGCGGCATGAGGTTTTCTTTCTGCTTGTGCTGGTGGTGCTTGAAACCCAGGGGAACGGTCCTTCTGATCTCGGCAAGCACCATTTTCAACTTTTCCGGCGGGATGTCGGCCAACGAAGTCCGCACGGCGCACATGCCGCAACCGATATCAACGCCAACCGCATTGGGGATCACCATCTCTTCCGAGGCCATGACCCCGCCAATGGGCATGCCATAGCCCTGATGAGCATCGGGCATCACTGCGAGACATGCTTGAAGACAAAGGGAAGATTGGCGAGATTCTTGGCCTGGGCAAGGGCACCGGCCTCGATATCGTCCAGCCAGAGCTTGATCGGCTGTTTTTCGGTGGTGATGACCTGTTTCATGGGAATTGACACCGAGCAATTTTCAAAATATGCTTGGCCATGGAAAACTTCATTCTCACCATCTCCTTTCTCCTCATGGGCATGGGCTTGCGGCGTCTGGCCAATTTCCCCAGGGAAACCTCGCAGGCGCTCAACCTGTTTGCCATCTACCTTTCCCTTCCGGCCCTGGTCCTGCTCAAGGTGCCGCAACTACATTTTTCCGCAGAGATTCTTGTGCCGGTCATCATGGCCTGGGCCATGCTCGCGGTTTCCGCCCTGATAATCATTATCCTGGGCAAGATTCTTGACTGGCAGAGAGAAATCATCGGCGTCCTGCTGCTCCTTATCCCCTTGGGCAACACCTCTTTTTTCGGCATCCCCATGGTGCAGGCCTTTTTCGGGGAGAGCGGCATCCCGTACGCGGTGCTCTACGACCAGTTGGGTTCGTTCCTGGCCCTGGCCACCTATGGGGCCGTCGTGCTTGCCTTGTACGGCAACGGGGCCAAGCCGACCATGCGATCGGTGCTCAGCAAAGTTGTCAGTTTTCCGCCCTTCATCACCCTGATTCTGGCCCTTGCTTGTCGGTCCCTGACCTTTCCCCCGTCGCTGCTGGCCCTGCTCAATGCCCTGGCCGCGACCCTGGTCCCGGTGGTCATGGTCGCGGTTGGCTTTCAACTCAGCCTGCGCCTCAGCCCGGAGGTTTTAAAGCCCCTGGGCGCAGGGCTCATGATCAAGCTGGCCGTTGCCCCGCTCATCGCTCTGCTTTGCTGCCGCCTTCTTGGCCTGGGTAGCCTTGCCGCAAAGGTGGCTGTGTTTGAGGCAGGGATGCCGCCCATGGTTTCCGCAGGCGCCTTGGCCATCATGGCCGGGTTATCTCCGAGGCTTACTGCGGCCCTGATTGGCCTTGGCATCGTGCTTTCCTTTCTTACCCTGCCGCTGCTCGCCCGGCTTCTCTGAGCGGCTTCGGCAGACTCCTTTCCGCCCGCAATCCGCATCTTGCTCCTTACCCTTGCGTCTCGGCGTTTCCGGACCAACAGTCCTATGGTCCAGAACCTGACGCTGGGCCCGCCGCTCGCTGTCCTTCTTGGCCACGAAAAGCCGCTCTTTTTTCTCGCGATCCAATTCCGTGACATACATGGCTGTGGAGATCGTCCCCGGCGTGGGGGTGAAATCCTGAAACTGCCGGACCGCAAGCCCCAACGCGCCGAGGTGCGCCGCCATCTTCTCCATGTCGGTTAGGGTACAGCCTGGGTGCGAAGCAATCAGGTAGGGGGTGAAATGAAAATTCTTCCCCGCCTTTTTGCCGATCTCCCGGCACAGGGCGAGAAACTCCGTGAGCACCCCCACGCCTGGTTTGTGCATGAGATGCAGCACCTTGTCCTCGGTATGCTCCGGCGCAATTTTCATCGCTCCAGGAGTATGGTACAGCAGGAGTTTGCGCAGCAGCAGCGGGGTTCTGGTCAACAGCTCCATCCGCAGCCCGGAGGAGACGAACAGATGCTTGACCCCGGCTTGGTCCGCCACCGCCGTAAGCAAACCGAGCATGGCCTGCTCGTCGATCTTGAAAAATTTGCACACCTTGGGATACAGGCAATCATGGCGGGTGCAGGGCTTTGGGCTGGCGCAGCCCGTGCCGTACAAGTTGGCGGTGGGGCCGCCCAGATCGCTGATGGTGCCGGAAAAATCCTGCTGCCCGGCAAGGCGCTGCGCCTCCTGAACCACGGACTCGCGGCTCCGGCTGATGATCTTTGGCCCCTGGTGCCGGGAGATGGCGCAGAAGGAACAATTGCCGCAACAGCCGCGAACAATGGTAATCGAATCCTTAATCATCCGGCAGGCAGGGACATCGCCGCAGGCCGGATGGGGCTTGCGGGTAAAGGGCAGGCTGTACAGGGCATCCAGCTCCGCGGTATTGAGCGGCGCGGCGGGCTGATGCTGCACGACCCAGGCTGCCTGCTGGCACTGGAGCAAGGCCTCGGGGGCATAGGCCCTGGCCTGGCGGTCCACCGTGAGTTCGGCCTCCAAAAACAGGGGCAGATCGGCCTGAATCTCCGCCCAGGAAGGCAGAACCGTGGGCGCGGAAATCCCCCGCGTCTCCAGTTCCTTTTCCGTCAGGCGTTCGCAGGTGCCGGGAATCCCAGCCAGGCCCTGGCCCTTGGCAAGCCGGGCCGCAATCTCCAGCACCGCCCGCTCGCCCATGCCATAGATCAACAGATCGGCCTTGGCGTCGGTCAACACCGAGCCCCGCAACCGCTGCTGCTGATAATCATAATGCACGAACCGGCGCAGGGACGCTTCCAGCCCGCCCAAAACTACCGGAGTCGCCGGATAGGCAGCGTGCGCAAGATTGCTGTAGAGGATAGTGGCCCGGTCCGGCCTGCGCCGCAGCTTCTTCTCCGCCTGATCACCGAAATAGGGATTGCCGCCGGGAGAATAGTCGTCGCGGTCCCGAACCTTGGCGTTGCCGCTGTAATTGGCCACGATGGAGTCCAGGTTGCCTGCGGTGATACCGAAAAAAAGACGCGGTGCACCGAACTGCCGAAAATCGTCCGGGGCATGATGACGGGGCTGGGAGAGTACGGCCACCCGGTAGCCGTTGGCCTCAAGCAGGCGGCCGATCAGAGCTACGCCAAAGGAGGGATGATCCACATAGGCATCCCCGGTAACCAGCACCACATCAACATATTTCCAGCCTCGTGCAGCCATCTCCGCTCTGGAGGCTGGGAGGAAGTATCCGTTTTTTTCATGGGCCAAGGGTTTTTCTCCTCTTAACAAACAAAACGACGTACTGGCATCTATCCTGGCTTATAATCGAATCACGATATGGTATAAAGCAGGAATCTCCGACATCGCCCTGTTCCTTGCAGATTGTCAAGGCGACGCTCCAGGCAATAAACAGATTGCTTTTCCTGGGCGAGCGGATTTATTAGTATCAGCATTTTTAATAGTAGCAGAAACTCAACGAGCAGGACACCCGGTATGGATTCAGAAAAACCCTTGGCTGGCGGCATCCCCATGGTCAACATAGACGGCGCCAAAATCCGCCGGATCAGGGAAGAAAAAAGCCTGACCCAGCTCTATGTCGCCACGGTGGTCGGGGTCACCACCGACACCATTTCCCGCTGGGAAAACCGCCGCTACCCCACTATCAAAAAAGAGAACGCCGTCAAACTCGCCGAAGCCCTGGAGTCCCTGATGACGGATATTATTGACCACGGCCAGCCCACTTCCCCGGCAGAGCCGCAATCTCCCCTGGCCTGTGCGCCGCCCGAGCAGGAACAACCGACCCCGCCGCCAGACACGGCAGACGAGCCAGCCGGGCAAGAACCCCCACCTGCGCACGAACCAACCGCGCCGCCGACGCCCCGCCTTAGACCACGGCCCGTCGGCCTCCTGCTCCTCGCCCTTGTCGGTCTGGCCCTGCCCTGGTGGTATCTTGGCAACGGCGAAGACGGCCAAGTGACAGCCGTCAGAACCCTGCCCGTACACGCAACCCCCGGCATCCCTTTCCCGGTGGTCATTGAAGTAACAACCACCGCCTCCAGGCCATTCTCCTTGATCCTTAAGGAAACCCTGCCCCCGGACTGCATCCCGGCCCAAGGCAAGCCGCAGTTTACCAACCAGGAAACCGACCCTCCGGTACTCAAGTGGATTGGCAAGATCACCGGCGGACATGCCGTGTACAGCTATCTCGCCAAGCTTAAGCCCGAGGCAAATATGGAAACAGTTCATCAATTCAGCGGCGGCGTCACGGTGCGCTCGGACGACAACCCCAGCATCCCAGTGTCCGGCAACGACTCCCTGCAAGCAAGCCCCTTCCATTGGGCGGACAGCAACAGCGACGGTCGGATAGACGATGAGGAGCTGCTTTTCGTCAACGAAACTTACGGGAGTATTGAAGGCCTGCATTTCGGCAAGAAGCTGATCGAAGAGATCTGGGCGGCCAAGGGCTACCGCTGGAATCCAGGGACGCGCAGCTATGATATTTTGCAGTAACGAGCAAAGAGCGGAAGCAAAAATGGCTGCTGAGACACGCGGTTATGTGCCTGCCTGATCAAGCACTTTTCGGCAGATATTGGCAAGATCATGGATGGAGATGGGCTTCATAACATAGCTCTGAATCCCCAAGGCCTGGGCCTTCTCCTCGGTGAACACCTCGCTAAAACCCGTGCAAAGCACAATCGGCATCCCCGGCCGTATGGCAAGGATGTGCTTGGCCAGTTCACCGCCGGTCAGATTGGGCATGGTGTAATCGGTGATAACCAGATCAAAGGCATCCGGGTTGGCGCGGAACAGCTCCAGCGCCTCGACGCTGCTGGTTCGGGTGGTCACCTGATAGCCGAGGTAGACAAGAATCCTCTCACCCAGTTCGATCAGGGCGAGCTCGTCATCAACAAACAGCACGCGTTCCTTGCCGGTTGGCGGGGCGACAGAAACCGCAGCCTCCACAATTTCCGAAACGCTCTCCAGCACAGGAAAATAGAGCGCGAAGCGCGTTCCCTGCCCCGGTAGGCTCTGCACTTCGATGGCCCCGCCATGACTGATGACAATGCCGTGAACCACGGACAGGCCCAAGCCCGTGCCTTCGCCCCGATTCTTGGTGGTGAAAAACGGATCAAAGATTCTATCAATGATTTTAGAATCAATGCCTTGCCCGGTATCACGCACCGTGAGCCTGAGGTAATTGCCAGGCGCAATGGCAAAGGTGCGCAAAACCGGCTCCTCATGCAGATGCACCTGGGAAAGCCCGATCTCAAGCACGCCCCCGACCTCCCGCATGGCATGGGCCGCGTTGGTGCAGAGATTCATCAGCACCTGATGAATCTGGGTGGGGTCGGCCAGGATCTTACCGATATCCTGTTCCATGGCCTGTTTGATCTCAATGGTCGTCGGCAGGGAGGCCCGTAACATCTTGAGGGTCTCCTTGATGATGGGCACCACATTGACCGGCGTCCTGGCCATCTCCCCCTGTCTGCTGAAGGCAAGGATATGGGCGACCAGATCCTTGGCCCTGCCGCTGGCCCTGCGCACCTCGATGAGCGTATCCCGAAGACTTCCTTCCTTGACTTCAAGCAGGGCAAGCTCCGTGTAGCCCATGATGGCGGCGAGGATATTGTTGAAATCGTGGGCAATCCCGCCCGCCAGAGTACCGATGGCCTCCATCTTTTGGGAGTGGCGTAGTTGGACCTGTAAAGCCTCCATCTCCGTCTTTTCTTGCACCCGTTCCGAAATATCTCGGACAATACCAACAGCCCACCAACCCTCTTCCTGATGCAGGGCGGAAATAGCAAGTTCCACGGGAAACTCCTTGCCTCCCTTGCGGATGGCGGTCATCTCCAGGACCTTGCCGATGGCGTTTCCCTCACCGCTGGCCCAAAACCGCGCCAGCCCTTTTTTAAACTCAGGAGCAAACCGGGTCGGGATGAGCAGCGCATGGAGATCACAGCCCAGCACCTCACCTTCGCTATAGCCGAAGATTCGCTCGGCAGCAGGGTTCCAATAGACAATCCGGCCATGGTCGTCCATGAGGATAATGGCGTCCTGGGCAGTGCTGGCAATGGTCCGGTACCGGTCTTCACTGGCGACAAGATCGCGGAGGGCCTTCTTCTTGTCGGAGATATCCTTGAAGCTGACCACGGCCCCGGCCAGCCGCCCTTCTTCCATGATGGGGGTACAGGTGTATTCAACGGGAAAGCCCGTGCCGTCCTTGCGCCAGAAAAAATCGTCCTCAATGTGATGGATATTGCCGTCGCGCAGGGTCTGGTAGATTGGACACTCAACATCCGGGAAATGGGCGCCATTGGAGCGGCTATGGTGCCAGATGGCATGGCTGGGATGGCCGACAAGCTCTTCGGGCGCATAGCCCAGCATTTTCGCGGCCTGCGGGTTGACAAAGGTATGATTGCCCTGGGCATCAAGACCGAAAATCCCCTCGCCCACGGCATCGAGGATCAACTGATTCTGGCGGCTGACCCTGGCAAACTCGCGCTCCATTTCTTCGCGTTGGGCAATGTCTCGCTGGAGAGAAATTGAGGTGTGGGACAAGGCAACATCTTTACTGGCAATAACATCCCGGAGATTTTCATGCTTCGTGGCCAGCCTGCGGTCAAGCCGGGCAATGTAAAAGTAAAAAAACAGAAAAAACAAGACCGCGATGCCGAGACCAACTCCCCCAAGATAGAAAGCCATAGCCCAAATGGAAACCACCTCGCTGGTGACATCCTTCAGCATCACCAAGGCGCCGATGTTCTGCTGCGCCGGATCAAGAAGATCGATAAAACCGCCACGGAAATGGCGATCTCCCACCTTGAAATCAAGGGTTCTGACAAATCCCTGGGGAGAGCCGGCAATGAGAGTCGCGCATAACTTCCCCGGCAAAACGGGCATGGTCCGCGCCAGAACCACACACTGATCCAACTCCTGCCAGCTTCCGGCCCTGTGGCCTGCCGCCGCTTCCACATCCCACTGTTTCTGGTCAATTCCGGCCTTTTGCGCCGTGATGAATATCTCGTAGCCAAGAACCTCTTTCAGCTTGGGCGCCAACAGGCCTATATCCTGAGCCATCTCCACATAACCCGCGCCACCGCTGGAAATACTCCAAGGCACAGCCACCCGCAAGAAAAACCGGCCATCCCGTTCGAGTTCCAGACCATAGGCCATCTCATGGGTTCGGGAAGCCTGCTCAAGCGTATGGTGTTCCAGCACCTCCCCCGGAATCACATGGTTGTCCGCGGAGAAAACAAGCCTTCTCTCCGCATCCACGAAAAACAACTGTCCCATGCCAGAGGCGGCCACCAACTTGGGACTGGGTTGGGAAAGAACCTTTTGCAGCCGCGAAGGGTCCCTGGCAATAAAGGCTTCCTGCAAGGCCGAATCCGCTTGGAGGATTTCAATCCGCTTCTGCAACTGTTTCACTTGCGTCGCCAACAAAGAGCGGAACAACTGCTGCCCACTGAGTGCATTATCATACAGCTGCCGATTGGTGTTCTGCTGCTGCACCCAGCGCATCCCGTACAACGAGGCGGCAAGACTGAGAAAAAAAGCAAGCGCCAGGGGAAAGACCAGCGGCCGGGTTATACTTTCTCTATTTTTCTGCATTTGGGCCATGGTATAATCTGCGTTGAAAACGGTGTCACTCCCTGTACTTCAGAGATTATTCCAGGAACACTTCCTGAAAATTCCGACGAAATCAGGGTGGAGCGTATGCATATTTTGACATTTTCATTGCATACAATCAGCCCGCCAATGTCAAGGGCAAAACACTCCGGACCCCTTGGGAGATCACGGAAAAATGCAAAATATGCCGCCTGACTATTTGCTGAACCGGCGAAAATTTCTCTCCGACTCAGGAAGACTGCTGGTTATGATCTCCTCCTTTGGTGCTTTGGCCTGCGCCTGCGAAAAAGAAGGGGGAAGTCGCCTCGTCGAACTTGTGATTGAACAGGGCAGGCTTGTGCTTGACCTAAGCGAGAGCCGCTACCAAACGCTCAACACCGTTGGCAACGGCTTAAAAATCGAGATTACCCGGCAGGAAAAACCACTCATCGTCACCAGGGTTTCGGAAACAACAGTCGCAGCCTTTTCCTCGCAATGCACCCATGCTGGCTACGAGATTCTGTTGCCGGAACAGGGGGTGCTGGCCTGCTCAAGTGGCCACGGCGGAGCCTTTGACCTCACGGGGCGATTGCTGGCTGGGCCGCCCAAGAGCAATCTCCCAAGCTATCCCGCCCAACTGATAGCCAACCGGGTTCATATCGACTACCCCTTGCGCTGACCGCGCCAAAAATGGTTGAGGAGGAACAACCATATTGATCTTGCGCATCTTTGCCCTGATCAGGTATGGTGTTGCCCCGTACTTTCCCTTGCGAGGGACTTACCATTTCAATCAAAATACCAAGGATACGCCAGATGAAAAAGATAGCTGTATTGGCCGGTGACGGCATCGGCCCAGAAGTCATGCAGGAAGCGATCAAGGTTCTGGATGCGGCCCAGAAAAAATTTGGGTTCAGCCTTGCCTACAAACATGCGGATGTGGGCGGTTGCGCCATCGATAACCATGGCGAGGCCCTGCCCGCCTCAACCCTTGCCGTGTGCGAGGATAGCGACGCCATCCTCTTTGGCTCGGTGGGCGGCCCCAAATGGGAATCACTGCCCCCAGCCCAGCAGCCGGAACGCGCCGCCCTGCTGCCGCTACGCAAACATTTCGAGCTATTCTGCAACTTCCGGCCGGCCAAGATCTTCAAATCCCTGGCTGCGGCCAGCCCCTTGCGGGCCGATATCGTGGGGGACGGCTTTGATATCCTCTGCGTGCGTGAACTCACCGGCGACATCTACTTTGGCCAGCCCAAAGGCAGAGAAGGTTCCGGGGCCAACGAAAAAGCCTACGACACCATGGTCTATCACCGTTGGGAAATCGAGCGCATCGCCCGCCGCGCCTTTGACGCCGCCCGTCTGCGGCGCAAGATCGTCACCTCGGTGGACAAGGCCAACGTGCTTACCACCATGGTGCTCTGGCGGGAGGTGGTCATCGAGATCGCCAAGGAATACCCGGATGTCAGCCTCAACCACATCTACGTGGACAACGCCACCATGCAGCTGGTCCGCAACCCCCACCAGTTCGACGTCATGCTCTGCGGCAACATGTTTGGCGACATCATCTCCGACGAATGCGCCATGATCACCGGCTCCATGGGCCTGTTGGCCTCGGCCAGCCTGAATGAAAAAGGCTTTGGCCTCTACGAACCTGCGGGCGGCTCCGCCCCGGACATTGCCGGCAAGGGCATCGCCAACCCCATCGCCCAAATTCTCTCTGCGGCGATGATGCTGCGTTTCAGCCTGGATCAGGGCGCTGCAGCGGACGCCATCGAAAAGGCCGTGGCTGCGGTGCTCGATCAGGGCGTGCATACCCCGGACATTGCCGTGGACAAGAGCCGCGCCGTGGGCACCGTTGCCATGGGCGATGCCATTGTGAAGGCCTTGCAGCAGTAAACAGAGAAAAACCCCTGCCCTAACACTCCGGGCCTATGTATTTTTTATGAATTCATCCGTTACGAGGACCATCATGAGCGACTTGACCGCCACAATGACAACGAGCAAAGGCACCATCACCCTTCGGCTGTTCGCCGAGAAAACTCCCTTAACCGTGGCTAACTTTGCCAACCTTGCCCGGCGCGGCTTTTATAACGGCCTCAAGTTCCATCGGGTCATCCCGGATTTCATGGTCCAGGGTGGCTGCCCCAAGGGCACCGGTACCAGCGGCCCCGGCTATGACTTTGCCGACGAATTCGACGCAAGCCTCGGGCACACCAAGCCGGGCATCCTCTCCATGGCCAACGCCGGTCCTGGCACCAACGGTAGCCAGTTCTTCATCACCCATGTCCCCTGCCCCTGGCTGGACGGCAAGCACACGGTTTTCGGAGAAATCGCCGGAGATAAGGACCAAGAGGTGATCGACAGCATCAGACAGGGCGACACCATCACCACGGTAACCATCGAAGGAGATGTGACCGAGATTTTCGAAAAAGCCAAAGACCAGCTCAAGGCCTGGAATCTCGCAATCAGCATGCGGTTTCCCCAGCTTGCCCCGGCGGAATAAGATATAGGCCGGAAGCAAGGGCTTCCGGCTTCAGACATAAAAAAAGGCGGGGGAAACCCCGCCTTTTTTTATTAGCCCCTCACGAAAAACAGATCAGGGCAGCAGCTTCAAGCTTTGTGCGGCATTGACATTGCCATTGGCCGCCGCCTTCTGATACCACTTCTTGGCCTCAGCCACATCCTGCTTGACCCCGCCCCCGATCTCATACATGTAGCCAAGATAGTACTGGGCATCCGGGTCGTTCTGCTTAGCGGCCTTCTGCCACCAACTGACTGCTTCCTGGTCGCTCTTCTTCACGCCCTTACCAAGGCTGAACATGAAACCAAGCCGATACTGCGCTTTGGCGTTGCCCATCTCCGCAGCCTCGACAAAGAGTTTGTGGGCCTGGGCATAATCCCGGGTTACCCCTTCGCCCTTAAAAAACCGCATGCCTTCCTCGTACAAACTGTTTTTATCCTTGGCAACCGGGGCAGGAACAGCCTTAGCGACTTGCTCCGGCTTAGGCGGCTCAGGCTTTGCCTGCTCCTTCACTGCCGCCTTTACCTTTTTATCCTCCGGCTCCAAGGCCTTAGGCTCTTCAATCTTTACTTGAGGAGGAGGCGCAACAGCCAAGGCAACCTTCTGACCGGAACCAGACTGCAACTGCACCTTGGCCTGGGCAGAACCCTTTTCTGCGGCAAGAGTCCACCATTTCCTGGCCTCCTCGGGATTCCTGGCAACCCCCTTGCCCTGACTGTACAGACCACCAAGGCGGAACATGGCCTCTACCTGGCCATTCTCCGCCGCCTGCTGATAGAGCTTTGCGGCCTGGCCCAGGTCTTGATCCATGGGATCTGTTCCGTACTCAAACTTCATGGCCTGGACATAGACAGCATCCGGCCCGCCTTGGCCGGGTCCGTTCCAGATTCGAATCGTGCCATCCAAGCCTGCGGAAACAAGCTGCTTGCCGGAAGCAGCAAATGCTAGGGAGGTCACGGAAAGATCGTGCCCCTGATAAAAGTTGAACAGCTTGCCCCCATTTTTCTGCCAGGACAGGATATGCCTGCTTTGGGTGGCGGCCATGACATACTTACCGTCAGGCGAATAGACCACACTGTTCACCGGGTCCAGTTCCGGATCGCGCAGAACCCTCAGGCGTGCACCGGATTCGGCGTCCCAGACATACACCGACCCGTCACGGCTGCCGGTGACAAACTCCTTGCCATCAGGCGAATAGGCCACACACAGCACCCAATCAGCATGCCCCTGAATCGACCAGATCAACCGAACATTGACGGCATCCCACATCTGAATCTTGCCGTCCCAATTCTCGGTGGCGACAATTTTTTTGCCGTCCGGCGAATAGGCAACGGCCAAGAGATTATTCTTGGTTTCCTTCTGGGTGGTCTCAAGGGTCCCATACTTCACATTCCAGATCCGCAGGGTGTTGTCATTGCTCACCGAAGCAATGCGATTGCCATCCGGCGAAAAAGCCAGGTCATTGATCTGCTGGGTGTGCTCCCGCATGTCCTGCACCAGTTGCCCGTTTGCCAGGTCCCAGATCTGCACGGCATTGCCGCGTCGCCCCCCAGCGTTCACCGCAGCGGCAAGCATCTGACCATCAGGGGAAAAGGCCAAGGCATCCGCGCCTTGCAGATCCTTACCCAAAGTAAGCAAAACCTTCCCCGAAGCAGCATCCCAAACCTTGATGGCCCCATCATCCCCGGCAGAGGCGATTTTTTTTCCATCGGGAGAGCAGGCCACCCCATTGATGATATCCGCCTTTTGTCCTTGGATGGTTTTCACAAGATCCGGGTTCGTCGAAGCACCGGTGGGTGTTGCCCAGACAGCAAGAAACGCGCATCCCAGCAGAAAGGCAAGGCTCCGCCCATGACAACCCGGGTTTTTCTCCCGGCGCGAAAAAATGCGATGCAAAACGGTCATGCTCCCTCCATCGAGTTTCTTTATGTGACGCGGATCAGCAGAGAATAGACTGCGGCGACGTTTTTCAAGTACAGCCAACAAAGCACCATTGTATATACAGAACGCCCAGGAAGACAAGCAGGATATTCTGCATAAAAAAAGGCAGACAGATACCGTTGGTATCCGCCTGCCTTATACACTCAACAACCGCCTTTGCTTATTTAGCAAATGGACTGGCCATATCCTTGACCTTGCCGACTTCCTCTTTGATGGAAGCGACCTCTTTCACGCCGGGGACGGTCTCTTCCACCTCGTGCAGTCCTTTCTTAAAGGAGGAGATGGCCTTGCCAAGGCCAGAGCCGATTTCCGGCAACTTCTTGCCGCCAAAAACCAGAAAGGCAATCCCCAAGATAACAATCAATTCCGGAGTTCCCAAACCAAACATATTCATTCTCCTTGTATAAAATAGTTACAAGCAAACGTGCAGTATCGTAATCAGGCGGAGCCGGAGCCCCCTTCCTTGTCTTTTTCTTCTATTTTTTCCTGCTTGTCGGCGTCACGGGTGGCTTTTTTAAAGTTTTTGATGCCCTGCCCGATTCCCGAGCCGATCTCCGGCAGCTTGCCCGCTCCAAAAACGATAACAACGATCACCAGAATAACCAAAAGCTCCGGCATTCCTAGTCCAAACATGAGAACCCCTTTCAGATGACGGTGTTTAGGTAGTTTACCCCGACAATACACCCAGAAAAAAAGCAATTGCTTATATATACCACTCGGAAACGAAGAAGCAACCCTCATTTTCATCCGAAAATTTTGCCCTACGATGCACTGTAACGGTTTTCCCCGTTTACACAGGTAATACTTTGTATTACGATCAAACAACGTCATTGAACCGTTCAGAGGCAAACCATGCGCAACAAAAAACCGGAAACCATCACCTTCAAGGCCGATGAAACACTGGCCAAAGCCCTGCTCAAAGTGCCCAATAAATCAGAGTTCATCAGAAACGCCATCTTAAGCGCTCTGGAAAACGGCTGCCCGCTTTGCCAGGGCACAGGTATTCTGACCTCGGAGCAACGCACTCACTGGGCCAAATTCCTCAACACCCATTCCCTACAAAAATGCGACGAATGCAAGGCTGTGCATCTGGTCTGCGGAACAGACGAAATCCCATGCCGACATTAAACCTTTTCAGAATCCTGACTGCCGCTGTTCTTTTTTGGGCCAGCACCGGTCTTACTGCGACAGCAGCAGCAAAAACACAGATCTTTGTCACCGTGCCGCCCCAGGCATATCTTGCCGAAAGAATCGGTGGCGATGCGGTGGAGGTGCATACCCTGGTGGGCAAAGGGCAAGACCCGCATACCTTTGAACCAACCCCGCGCCAGGCAGCCGCCCTAGCCGGAGCCAGCCTGTTCTTCACCGTGGATATCCCCTTTGAAAAACAACTGGCAACCAAGGTCGCGGCCAGCAATCGCAACCTGAAAATTGTGGACTCCACCAAGGGGATCGTCAGACTACAACTTACCGAACCGGACCCGCACACAGCACACGGCAATGAAGCAGACCCCCATCTCTGGCTGGCCACGGACAACCTGCGGATCATGGCCGACAACATGACGGCGGCCATGGTTGCCGCCATGCCCGAGCACAAAGAGGCCCTACAAAAAAATCTCGCCTCCCTCCAGCGCGAGATCAGCGACCTGGACAAACGCCTGGCCACCACCCTGGCTCCGCACCGGGGCAAAACCTTTTATGTGTTCCATCCGGCCTTTGGCTACTTTGCCAATGCCTACGGCCTGAGGCAAAAGGCCGTGGAAATCAGCGGCAAATCCCCAACTCCGAGGCAGCTTACCGCTCTTATCCGCCAGGCGCGAGAGGACCGGGTGCATACCATCTTTGTCCAACCACAATTCGACAGCAAGAGCGCCGATACCGTAGCCCAGGCCATCAACGGGGCCGTGGTTCCCATCGATCCGCTGGAGAAAGAGGTGCTACGCAATCTCGCCACCATCGCCGCAGCCATCGAACAAGCCCTGAACCCCTGAAGGAACAGCCCATGCCCGCCGCCAGCACCCAGGAAACAGCCATCCGCATCCGAAATCTCGATTTCGCCTACAACGGCACACCCATTCTCGAAGACGTGATCCTGGAGATCATGGCCCGCGACTCCCTCTGCATTGTTGGCCCCAACGGCGGCGGCAAGACCACCCTGCTCAAGCTTATCCTCGGCCTGCTCAAACCCAATCGGGGCGAGATCGAGGTGCTGGGGCAAACCCCAGAGAAAAGCCGATTGCGCATCGGCTATGTGCCGCAGTATGCGCGCTACGATCCGCAGTTTCCGGTGACGGTGCTCGATGTGGTGCTTATGGGGAGGCTGGACCGGATCTTCTGCGGCGCCTACGCCAAGGCCGACCATGAGGCAGCCCAGGCAGCCCTTGCGGAAATGGACCTGACAGATCTGGCCGGCCGCCTGTTTGCCGAGATTTCCGGCGGGCAAAGGCAGCGGGTCCTCATTGCCAGGGCGCTGGCAGCTGAAGGCGAGTTACTGATCCTGGACGAACCCACAGCCAACATCGACGCCGCCTCGGAAGAGCACCTCTTTGAAATCCTCGCCAAGCTCAACGAACGGCTCACCGTCATGCTGGTCACCCACGATGTCGGCTTTGCCTCGAAGTTCTTCAAGAGCATCGTCTGCGTCAACCGCCAGGTCGTGCTCCACCCCACCAGCGAACTGACCGGCGAGCTGATCCGCAACATGTACGGCGGCGACATCCGCATGATCCGCCACGATCACCGCTGCTCACCGGAGGGCCACTGCAACCATGGAATTTCTTAACGCCCTGACCGATCCGGCCATTCCCTTCCTGCGCTACGCCTTTGCCGCAGGCATCCTGGCCAGCCTATCTTTCGGCATCATCGGCACCTATGTGGTAGCCCGACGCATCACTTACATTGCCGGGGCCATCGCCCACTGCGTGCTCGGCGGCATCGGGGCTGGGCTTTACTGCGAGCACAAGCTGGGGATCACCTGGTTCGGGCCGCTCTCCGGGGCCATTGTCGCAGCGCTTTTGGCGGCGATCATCATCGGCCTGGTGAGCCTGCACGCCAACCAGCGGGAAGACACGGCCATCGGCGCACTCTGGGCCATCGGCATGGCCATCGGCCTACTGTTCATCGCCAAAACTCCGGGCTACATCGAGCCGATGAGCTACCTGTTCGGCAATATTCTGCTGATTTCGGAGTTTGATCTCTGGATGGTGCTGGTGCTGGACGCACTGGTGGTAGGGATCGCCACCCTGTTTTACCATAAATTCCTGGCCGTCTGTTTCGACGAGGAGTATGCCAGGCTGCGCGGGGTACGCACCGACCTGTACTACCTGCTGCTCCTCTGCCTGACAGCCTTGACCGTGGTGCTGCTGGTCCGGGTGGTGGGGATTGTGATGGTCATTGCCCTGCTGACCCTGCCTGCGGCAGTGGCGAGCAACTTTGCCAAGGGCCTCTGGCAGATGATGGTGCTGGCCACCCTGTTCTGCATCGCCTTCATCGGCTCAGGCCTGGCAATCAGCTACAACAACGATCTACCCAGCGGCCCGACCATTATTGTGATCGCGGGGTTGGTGTATCTCGGAGCCACTGGCCTGCGCCAATTTTCTTCAAGGAAAAACTAACAGACAACAATGTTTATCGCCGCTCCGACTTGACCAGCCCGGAGATCTGCGCGCCGATCTCGCGCAACCTGTCCAACACCGCAGCCTCGTCCATGGTGAGGAGCTTCCGGTTCCGCATCACCACCCGGCCATTGATCACCGAATGCTCCACATCCGAACCGGTTGCCGCGTAAACCAGGTGCGAAGGGATATTGTACATCGGGGTCAGGTGCGGCTTGTTCATATCCAGCACGATGAGGTCGGCCTTTTTCCCCGGCTCCAGACTGCCAATTCTGGCCTCCGCTCCCAGCAGCTTGGCCCCGCCCAAAGTGGCCATGTGCAGGGTGGTTTCAGCGCTCATCACCGTGGGGTCGAGCCGATGCACCTTGTGCAGCTTGGCCGCAGTATCCATCTCGCCGAACATGTCCATATCGTTGTTGCTGGCCGCGCCGTCAGTGCCCAAGCCCACCGTGACCCCGGCCGCCAACAACTCCGGCACAGGAGCCACGCCCGAGGCAAGTTTCATATTGCTTTCCGGACAATGGGCCACCTTAACGCCCCGTTGGGCCAGCAGAGCAATCTCCGCCTCGGTCAGCACCACGCAATGGTCGGCCACCACCTGGTCATCAAGAATCCCTAGGGCATTCAGGTGCATGACCGGGGTGTGCCCGTATTTAGCCAGACATCCCTCCACCTCGTCCCTGGTTTCGGAAAGATGGATCACATAGGCGACCCCGTGCTTTTCCGCCACGCCCTTGAGACACTTGAGCAGATCGGGAGAGCAGGTGTACACGGCATGCGGGTCAACGGTGATGGAGATGAGCGGATGGTTGCGGTATTCGGCCAGCAGCTCCTCCAGATAGGCGATGCCGTTTTCGGGCGGGCCGTAGTTGGGCGAAGGAAAATCGTACAGCACCTCGCCCAGCCAGCCCCGCATCCCGGAATCCGCCGTGGCGCGGGCCACCTCCTTGGCAAAGAGATACATGTCACAGAAACTGGTGGTGCCGGACTTGATCATCTCGGCCATGGAGAGCAGGGAGGATTGGTAAACCATCTCGGGGTTGAGATTGGCCTCCACCGGAAAGATATACTCGGTGAGCCAAGTCATCAGAGGCAGATCATCGGCCAGGCCACGGAAACAAGCCATGGCCGCGTGGGTGTGGGTATTGACCAGACCAGGCATGACCAGACCATGGGGCTGAACGAGCTGCTCCACGCCAGGGTACTTGCCCAGCATGACTGCCCGCTCCCCTACCTCGACAATGGTGTCTCCGGCAATGACCACGGCGCCGTCTTCGATCACGGTATTGTTTGCATCCAGGGTCAGAACCTGACCGCAGACCAGCAGGGTTGCTTTGGTGTTCATGAGTTCCTCTTTAAATCTCAGGCAAAATAGCAAGGAGCAGCCGCGACAAGCGGTCTTCCGCCCTTTTGGTTTCCTCGATGATCTCTTCCAGGATGATGGGCTTGAGATTATCCGGATCGTTGACGTTTGCCACTACCGATAGCCCCAGCACCCGCATGCCGGCATGGATGGCGACAATCACCTCAGGCACGGTGGACATGCCCACGGCATCGGCGCCGCATTGCCTGAGATAGCGGGTTTCCGCCGGGGTTTCCAGGCTGGGACCGGGAATGGCCACATAAACGCCGGTGGCTACCTGGGCAATCTGCTCTCGCGCCGCGCAGGACAAAGCCATTTCGATCAGCCGCTGATCATAGGGTGCGGAGAGATCGGGAAAGCGCGGGCCCCAGGCATCAACATTGGGACCGCGCAGGGGATTGTCTGGAATGAAGTTGATATGATCGCGCACCACCATCACGGTGCCCGCCGCGAAGGCCGGGTTGAGGCCGCCTGCCGAATTGGAAACGATGAGGGTTTTCGCGCCGAGCAGGGCCAGAACCCGAATCGGTATGGTCAAATCGCGGGCCGAATAGCCTTCGTAATAATGAAACCTGCCCTGCAACACAGCCACCGGCTTGCCGCAGAGCCTGCCAAAGACAAGATTGCCCGCATGGCTGGCCACGGTTGTCTGAGGAAAATTTGGAATCTCCGCATAGGGCAGGACAAACGGCGACTCAATCCGCTCCGCCAAACCACTGAGGCCGGTGCCGAGCACCAGGACAATCTCCGGCGACTCCGCCATCCGATCCCGCAAAAAACTAACCGCTTCATCAACCCTCTGTTTAAAACTTTCCATCATCATCCGCCTGGCTTTATTGAAACATGAGACAGAGAACAAGGCCAGGGCAGACCTCCACACCATGGCCAAACACGTTTGCTAGCAATTGTTTACCCGATTCAAACAGAGAAGGGAATACGGATGGTGAAGGTCGTGCCCTGACCGGGCGTGGTCTCAAAAGTAAGGCTGCCGCGATGGGTTTCTTCGATGATCTGTTTGCAGGAGATGAGACCGATCCCGTTTCCAGCGGCCTTGGTGGTAAAATGGGGCTGAAAAATTTTCTCCCGCACTTCCTCTGGGATGCCATGCCCCTGGTCAATAACCTTGACCACCGCCGCATCGCCCTCTTGGGAAAGGGCAATGGTGATGCGTCCCTTTGCTTCGCTGGCCTGGGCAGCATTGAGCACCAGATTTGAAAACACCCGACAAAGGCCAAGAGAAGAAAAAGCAAATTCCGGCAGACTGCCAATGACCTCTACCTGGATACCGCGGCCGCCAATATCTGGATGAACCCCCCAGGACGATTCTTGCAAATCAACAAGCAGCTTATCCAGAGAATCGGTGTGGATCGGGGTTTCGATGTGGAGTCGCTTGGCCTGGGCCAGTGCGTTTTCCATGAGAATGAGAAGATCGCCCCGCGCCTTAACCATGCAGGCGAGGTATCGGTTCCCAGCAAGCCCTGGCACGGTTCGCTCCATGACCTCCAGAAGATGAAAGGGCGTAAGCAGATTCTTCATATCATGAACCATGATATTGATCTGCTCATACTCATGCCCGAGGATTTCAAGATCGCGCCGAACCCGTTTGCTCAGGGTTCGCATCATGGCGACCAGCGATCTGGGCTGCCTGGAAAAATACTCGTGGAAGACTGCGAGGGGAACCTGGAGAAGAACGGCATCTTCCAGGGCTGCCACGCTGGCGGAGCGGGGCTGGTTTTCAATGATGGCCATCTCGCCGAAATAATCGCCAGGCTTGATAATATCAATCACCCGGCTGCCGCGAAAGACCTTGATCATCCCCCGCAATACAATATACATCTCCTGGCCGGGGTCACCCTCATGAAAAAGAACGCCCGCCTTGGCAAGCTGAACTTCCGTGGCCTTTTCCAAAAAAGCCTCCAGCTCTTTCCTGGAAAAAAAATGAAATAGGTCGATTGTGCCCAGAAATTGCAGGAGTTCGGTTTGGTTCACGGAGACCTCGTTCAGCGGATTGCCAACTGCCTTTCTTTCAGCGACCACTCCATCGATATCTCATAGTATAGCAGAGAAAAACCGCGTCACCCTCTAAAAAGCTACAGGGCATGCTGCTCGACAAACGCCTGCACCGCCCCAGCCTCGGCCGGTATCACCTCGCAACGGGTTTCCTTGCCAGCCAGTGCGGCAAGGCTTGGCGGCAGTTCAGGCTCGTGGCCGATGGCACGCTCAACTGCCGCTCCAAACTTGGCCGGATGGGCCGTGGCCAAGCAGATCATCGGCACCCCCACTTCTCGGCCAGCAAGCCCGGCCTTGACTCCCACCGCAGTATGCGGATCAAGCACATAGCCATGCTGCTGGTAAAAATCGCGGATGATGGCGATGGTTTCCTCTTCGTTCACGCTGCGCGAAGCAAAATCCGCCCGCACCCGTTCCTGGGCAAGTTCATCGAACTGGAGGCTGCCAGTTGCGCCAAAACGGTGCATGTCCTGCCGGGTCCGCTGGGCATCCTCGCCGTTGAGATAGTAGAGATACCGTTCGAAATTGCTGGCCACCTGAATATCCATGGAAGGGCTTGAGGTTTGCGCCACCGCGCCCAAGGAATAATCGCCGTTTAAGATGAAACGGGTAAGCAGATTGTTCTCGTTGGTGGCCAGAATCAGATTGCGGATTTGTTTAGGCAGCATGCGGCGGGCCACAAAGCCTGCAAATATATCGCCGAAATTGCCGGTGGGCACTGAGAAATCAACCTGGGCAACGCCTTCGCCCTCTGTGACTTTGAGCGCGGCATAAATATAATAAATGACCTGGGCGACAATCCGGGCCCAGTTAATGGAATTGACCGCGCCCAGCTGATGCTTTTCCTTGAACCCAAGATCATTGAAGATGGTCTTGACTATTGCCTGCCCGTCGTCAAAGGTGCCGCGCACCGCCAGATTGAAGACGTTGGCATCGGTGACCGTGGTCATCTGCAATTCCTGAATCGGGCTGACCCGCTTGTGGGGATGGAGGATGAAGATATTGATCCGCTCCTTGCCCCGCACCCCGTAGATCGCGGCGCTCCCGGTATCGCCGGAGGTGGCGCCGAGAATGTTCATCTTGCCGCCGGATTCCTTGAGCAGGTATTCAAAGACGTTGCCCAAAAACTGCAGGGCCACGTCCTTGAAGGCCAGGGTCGGTCCGTGGAACAGCTCAAGGATATAGCAGTCGCCTTGCTTGACCAGCGGGGTGATTTCCGGGTGATTGAAGGTGCTGTACGATCTTGCGACAAGGTCACGCAGGTCCTCTGTCGGGATATCGTCGATAAAAAGACCAAGCACAGCGGTGGCCAACTCAGGATAGCTGAGCTGCCGCCATTGGCTCAGGGTCTCGGCTGGGATTTCGGGGATAGACACAGGCAGCAGCAGGCCGCCGTCGGTGGCAAGGCCCATCATCACGGCCTGCTTGAAGGATATGGGGGCAATGCCGCCCCTGGTGCTGATGTATTGCATGGGAGATTATTCCTTGGTTATCAGCTGTCAGCTCACAGCTTTATTCTGTACAAGCAGGCTTGCGCTTTCCATCTCCGCCGGAATGGGCAGACCCATCAGCTCGAGGATGGTGGGGGCAATATTGGTCAGGGTCCCGCCGTTATTAAGGCCAAAGCCGGGCTGGGTGCCCAACATGACCAGGGGCACCGGGTTGGTGGAGTGCGCCGTCACCGGGCCGCCGGTTTTTTTATTGATCATGACCTCGGCATTGCCGTGGTCCGCAGTGATGAGCACAACCCCGCCAAGTTCGGTGAAACGCTCCACCACCTGGCCGATGCACCGGTCCACGGTCTCCACCGCGGTGATGGCCGCAGCCATGATCCCGCTATGCCCCACCATGTCGCAGTTGGCGAAGTTGAGCACCACCAGGCTGTAGGGATTGTCCGCAAGGCGGCGCAACAACTCCTCGGTTACCGCCTCTGCGCTCATTTCCGGTTTCAGGTCATAGGTGGCCACCTCGCGGGGGGATGGGAGCAGCGCCCGGTCTTCCAGAGGATATGGGGCTTCGCGGCCGCCATTGAAAAAGTAGGTGACGTGGGCGTATTTTTCCGTCTCGGCGATGCGCAGCTGCCTCAAACCGTGGCTGCTAACCTCCTCCCCCAGGATATGGGTGAGGGGTACCGGCGGAAAGGCCACGGCCAGATCAAAATCTTTTTCATACACGGTGAAGGTGAGATAGTCGGCCAGCTGGGGACGGTGCGCGATGGGGAAACCGGCAAATTCTCGGTCGATAAAGGCATGGGTCATCTGTCTGGAGCGATCGGCCCGGAAATTGAAGAAGATAACCGAGTCCCCATCGTTGATGGTGGCCAGCGGCTGCCCGTTGTGCATGATAACCGTGGGCTTGACAAATTCATCGTTTTCGCCGCGTCCATAGGCCGCAGTCATTGCCTCGCTGGCGTCGGTGGCCGCAAATTGGCCCCGGCCATCCACCATGGCCTGCCAGGCCAGAGAAACCCGATCCCAACGGTTATCGCGGTCCATGGCATAATAGCGGCCACAAACAGAAGCGATCTGGCCCACGCCGATACGTTGAATGGCCTCGGCAAGCTCGGCCATGTAACCGGCTCCGCTCTGGGGCGGGGTGTCGCGGCCGTCCATGAAGGCGTGGACATACACCTTGGCAAGCCCGATTTGTTTGGCCATTTCCAGCAGGGCGATGAGATGACGGATATGGCTGTGCACCCCGCCGTCGGAAACGAGGCCCAGCAGATGCACCGCTGTGCCCTGTTCTACGGCACGGCCGAAAACCCCGGCCAGCGCTTCATTTTTGAAAAAATTCCCGGTTTCGATATCCCGGTTGATCCGGGTGAAATCCTGGTAGACAATGCGGCCAGCGCCGATATTGAGATGCCCCACCTCGGAATTGCCCATCTGCCCTTCCGGCAGCCCCACCGCGCCATTATGGGCAACCAGGGTCGTGGCGGGCTGGTTGGCCTGCCAGCGATCCATGTTGGGCGTTTTCGCGAGATAGATCGCGTTGCCCTCCCACGGCTCCCCAATCCCCCAGCCATCGAGAATAGCCAGTAATACCGGTGTGATCTCCTTCATCGTTTCCCCTGAAACTTAGAACTTATTCCGGATGCTTAGGAACCGTTAAAAAACGCTTATCATAACCGGTCCGCAACGCTGTTACAGGTCAGTGTTGTTAAATGGTTAGACCAATATATGCTGAATTATCGCAATAACGACAGGAATCAAAAAAGACTTGGCCAATGCTATGTAAAGGAAAAAGAGTAAGTAAAAAATAAGACGCCCGAACACACCCCAAGATTCGAACATGAATCTATTGGAGGGGGAAATAAGCAATAACCAAAGTGCGGGGAGCCCAACAATGCAAGCGGCTGCAAAGACGGTAGCAAATGGCGGATTAAAAAAGGCTGAGGCGAAAATGACAAGAACACACGCTCCAACAACCCAAAAACCCAAGCGATCTTTTCGCTCTAAAGGGATATTTAGTCTATTTAGTGCAAGTGTCATGGGCTGTGCCGAACCATTAATGGCCATTTCGTTTCGACTTCTTAGGCCGTTAACAGCACCGTAAATCCGATGTTGTTAACGACATCCAAATGTTACACATTTTGAACAACAGCTTCCGGCTCTATCTCCACTCTGGGGGCATCGTGCCACAGACCTTCGATGTCGTAGAAGCTGCGGTCTTCGTTGTAGAAGATATGCACAATCACATCATTATAATCGAGCAGAACCCAATGCCCCTCGTTAAGGCCTTCGGTGTTGCCGTCCTTGACATTTTTATGCCGCAGGGCCGCGTCCACCGCCTGGGCCAGACCCTGCACATGCCTGGTGGAACGTCCGCTCATGATAACAAAAAAATCGGTAAATGAAGACAGGCCCCGCACATCAAGAACGACCAGGTCCTCCGCTTTTTTATCCAGGGCGGCCAGGGCGGCAAACCGCGCCAGCTCCAAACTCGACACATCCTGAAAATCCTTATGGACCTTTTTCATTATGACTCCTTGTTGGGATAGCTTCCCCCTTGTTCGCCATGAACAAAAGAGGAGCGCTATCATACTACAACAACGGACAATCT
>JAPLJH010000084.1 GCA_026388695.1 Deltaproteobacteria bacterium
TGGGGTCATGAATTTGAAGTCAACATGTGGGTCGGCTGTCTCGGCGGCTTTCTCATTTCCATCCTGTCCTCGATGTTCGGCTTCGGCGGCGGCCCGTTCATGGTGCCGCTGATGACCGTCGCTCTGGGGTTGCCCATGTACATCGTGGTCGGCAGCTCACTCTTGGCCATCTTCTTCAGCACGGCCATGGGTTCCATACGGCACATGCAGTTTGGTAACTTTGACCTGCTGCTCTTTCTGGCCATGTTTCCCGCGGCCCTGCTGGGCGGCTACCTCGGCCCGCAGATCGCCAAACGGGTGAGCCCGACGGTGGTGAAGCGTATTGCTTGCGGCGGTCTGTTGTTGCTCGCCCTTAACCTGCTAGGCGTTTATTAAAAAAACCATCGTCCAGGTCCGGTTCCGCGCGCACTCCTCCATCCCGCACCGTGGGGCCGGACCTGGCCCCGGCCTAAGGATAAGCCCTGGGCCACGCACCCTGCAGAACAGAAAAAGGGTAAATGTATGGCACATATTTTCGTCTTGGATGATGTCCTGGATGCCGCCGTACTGACCCAGCGAATCCTGAGCAAAAAAGGACACCAGGTAGCAATCTTCACCGAAGAGCAGGAAGCATTGCAGTATGCCAGGATAAATCAGGTGGATCTGGCAATCCTGGACATCAATCTGAAAAAGACCAATGGGATCGCCGTGCTGGAAGAACTCAGACGTGCGGACCCGACGATCCGGGTCATCATGCTCACCGGATATCCGACCATTGAAACAGCCCGGCAAGCCCTGCACCTTGGCGCCACGGACTATTGCGTAAAGCCCATCGACAAGAGCGAGCTGGAACAAAAGGTATCCGCCGCACTGGCCCATTGAACCGCGCCCGGCAAGCCACCTCCACAGGAGTCATCACCATGAAAAAATCAGTCTGGAGCATGTGCGGGATGTGCACCGTCCGCTGCCCCATCCGGGTCGAGGTCGAGGGCAACACCCCGACCTGGATCGAAGGCAACCAGCATATCCTGAAAGGCGCCTTGTGCGCCAAGGGCTCGGCCGGTCCGGCCCTGGTGGCGGACAAGGAACGGCCCCAGCAACCGCTCATCAGAAAAGGCGGCCGGGGAGCCGGACGCTGGGAGGCGGTGAGCTGGGAGTTCGCCCTCGACTACGTCGCGGACAAGCTCACCGCCATTATCGACCGCCATGGCCCGGAAGCGATCATGGCCAGTTCCAGGGGAGGCCCGTTCCAGGATCTGGTCAAAGCCTTTACCCATGCCATGGGCTCGCCCAACTACACCAATCACGACAGCGCCTGCGGCCGGAATGTACACCACGCCAGCATCTCGCTGTTCGGCCTGGGCCGCAAAGGCTTTATCTACGACATCAAAAATGCCAAGCACCTGGTGCTGTTCGGCCGTAACATTCTTTCCTCCCTGAGGCCCGCCGAGGTCAACCAGGTCATGGACATGCTGGACAAGGGCGGCAGGCTCACCTATGTGGACGTGCGCCAGACCCTGACCGGGATCAAGGCCACCAATTTCTTCCAGGTGCGCCCCGGCACGGATTACGCCCTGGCCCTAGCCCTGATCCACGAGATCATCAAGGCCGAGGGGTACGACGCGGATTTCGTGGAGCGCTACACCACCGGTTTTGACGAGCTGGCCTACTTCGTGGAAAACTACTCCGCCGAATGGGCGGCCAAGGAGTGCGGCATCAAGGCCAAGGACATCCACGAACTGGTCGGCCAGCTCATTGCCGACCGTCCCAAGGTTGTCTTCCATCCGGGCTGGATGCTCTCCCGCTACAACGATTCTTTTTACGCCAGCCGCGCCCTGAACTGCCTCAACGCCCTGATGGGCAATATCGAGGTTGAGGGCGGTTTGATCTTTGCCAAAGGGGCCGGAGATTGCGGCGGCAAAGGACCGCGCTCTCTCACCGAACTCTCGCCCAAGCCCACCGCCAAACGGGCTGACGGAGTGGGAGAGGTCTACAAACAGTTTGAGAAGGGACCAGGCCTCTTTCATCTTTTCTACAAGGCAATGGCCACCTCCAAACCCTATCCGATCAAAGGAATCATCTGCGTCCGCCACGACCCTTTCGCCTGCTTCCCAGATCCGAAAGCCCAGAAGGAGGCGCTGGATAACTGCGATCTGATCGTTTCCATCGACACCCATTACAGCGAGTTCGGCTGGTATGCCGATGTGATCCTGCCCGAATCGACCTACCTTGAGCGCGACAGCATGATCGCCCTGCAAAAGGGGATGAAGCCGCGCCTGGTCATGCGCAACAAGGCCATCGAAGCCCAGGCCAACACCCGCGATCTCTACAGCATCATCAAGGGGTTGGCCACCCGACTCGGGCTCGACGAGTATTTCCCGCACAACACCATGCAGGACCTCTGGGCCTGGCAGCTGGAACCCACCGGCTTTTCCCTCGCCGATTTCGAGAAAAAGGGTTTTGTCGAATACGCGGACAAACCGGTGCTGTATGACCGGGACAAGTTGGACGGTAAGTTCAAGACCCCTTCGGGCAAGATCGAAATAATCAGCCAAAAACTTGGCGAATGGGGATTTCCATCGTGGAAGCCATACGAGAGTCCGCCTAAACCGCCGAAAGGCCAGTATCGGTTGGTGTTTGGCCGTTCACCAATCCATGCCCACAGCCACACCATCAACAACCCGCTGCTCAACGAACTGATGCCCCAGAACACTCTGTGGATCAACACCAGAGAGGGGGGCAAGATGGGAATCGCCGAGGGGGATCTCGTCGATGTCATCTCCGGGGATGTCACTAGCGTGGTCATCGCCAAGCTGACCGACTTCATCCATCCCGAGGCGGTCTACACTGTGCATGGATTTGGCCGCCAGATTCCCTTGCAGACCAGGGCCTACCATGCGGGCATGAGCGACCAGAAACTCATGAAGGGACAGTTGCAGAACATGGACCCCGTGGGCGGCGGACTCAACCTCTGCGAAACCTTCGTCGCGGTGCGGAAAAGCTCCAAAAATCATCAACGGAAGAGGGAACTATGAACACCTATACCCTGTATCTCAACAGTAAACGGTGCATAGGCTGTCACGGTTGCGTGGTCCATTGCAAGGCCAACAAGGGGTTGCCGGTGGGGCCGATCCTCTGCGAAATCAGCCATGAACGGCTCAAATCGGTGCGGGGGGTTCCCAAAACCGAGTTCAAGTTCCGCTCCTGCTACCACTGCGAGGACCCCTTCTGCGTCACCATCTGCCCCACCGGGGCGATGAAAAAGCGGGAAGACGGCATCGTCTATGTGGACGCGCCAAAATGCATCGGCTGCATGGCCTGCGCCGGCGCCTGCCCCTGGGGCATCCCCCAGCACAACCCGGAAACCAACAAGGCGGTAAAATGCGATTACTGCATGGACCGCCTGGATGCGGGGTTGCAGCCGGCCTGCGTGACCAAATGCACCACCCACGCCTTGAAGCTCGTAGCCATGAAAGAAATCTAATCCGTCCGCATAAAAAAAACAGGGCGTTATCCTCTGCGGATAACGCCCTGTTTCCGGCACACCTTCGCTCAGCCCTTCAGTATCAAGACCTTCCAACCCCCCAAGAATGCGCGTAAAAAAATAGTTGCAATAAATCTAAAATAGAATTATTAAGCATTCAATAAAATTACTAAACGCTTGGTGCCCGTCTGTCGCCAGCCGTAGCATTTTCTCCTTGTAATACACAGGCAAATCTCTCTCCTCCCCCTCGAGAGAAGCCGCCGGACGCAAGTCCGGCGGCTTTTTTTTGCTGCCTGTCTTATATGCCCTGCCCGATCACTCAGCGTTTTTGGCCACCAGTCCCTTCTGCATCTCAAAAGGCACCGGTGCGTACTCCTTGAACCGCCGCTTGAAACTGGCCCTCCCCTGGGTCAAAGACTTGAGAGCGGTGGTGTACTTGTACTGCTCGGCCAGCGGGGTCAATGCCTTGATCACCTGATAGCGGCCCTGAGTTTCCATGCCGCTGATGATCGAGCGCCGCGTCTGAAGATCGCCCATCACCTCGCCCATCACCTCTTCCGGCACCATGATCTCCATCTCGTAGATGGGCTCGAGGATCAGCGGGTCCGCCTCCTTGAAGGCCTCCTTGAAGGCCTGGGCCCCGGCAATCTTAAACGAGATGTCGTTGGAATCCACCGCGTGCATCTTGCCGTCAAAGACCATGACCCGCACGTCCCGTACATGGGAGCCGGTCATGGGGCCTTCCTGCATTTTCTCCATGACCCCCCGCTGGATGGAGGGCAGATATTTGCCGTCGATAACCCCTCCCACGATGCAGTTGTAGAACACCAGCTTGCCGCCCCAGGGCAGGTCGATCTCCTCCTTGCCGCGCACGTTGAGATCGGTGGGATCGGGCGCTCCTTCCACATGGGGCTCGATGCGCATATGCACCTCGGCGAACTGGCCCGAGCCGCCGGATTGTTTCTTGTGGCGGTACATAGCGGTGGCCGGCTTCTGAATCGTCTCCCGGTAAGGGATCTTCGGCTCCACAAATTCTGTTTTGATCCCGTAAACATGCTCCAACCGCCAACGGGCCACCTGTAGGTGCAGCTCGCCCTGGCCCCAGAGGATCAACTGCTTCACCTCCGCGGCAAACTCGGCCTTGAGGGTCTGGTCCTCGGTCTGCATGTCGCGCAGGGCCTCGCCCAGTTTTTCGTCGTCCTTTTTCTCCTTGGCCACGATGGCCGAACGAATGCGCGGCTCGGGGAATTCAATGGGCGCAAGCCCCACCCGTTTCTCCTTGCCGTGCAGGGTATGGTTGGTGCTGGTGCCCTTCATCTTCAAGGTTGCGCCGATGTCGCCGGCGGAGAGCTTCTTCACCTGGTTGCGCTCCTTGCCATCCATGATGAACAACTGGGCAAGGCGTTCGGTGTCGCCGGTCTGGTAGTTGACCAGATCCTGCCCCTCGCTCACCTCGCCGGAACAGACCTTGAAAAAGGTGATCCTGCCGAGATAGGGCTCGACCAAGGTTTTAAAAACAAAGAGCACCGGAGGACCGGCCGGATCGCAGGCGAGTTCTCCGCCGTCCAGGGTCTGCTCGGGCAGCATCTCATGGGCCGTGGGCGCCACGTTGTCGATAAAGCCCATCATCCGGCCGCTGCCCATGTTCTGCTTGGCGGACAGGCAGAAGATCGGGAAGAGCGACCGGTTGCGCATCCCGATCTTGAGCCCCATGCGCATCTCGTCCTCATCCAGGCTGCCCTTCTCGAAATACAGCTCCATCAGGGCCTCATCATTTTCCGCCGCCTTTTCCACCAGCTCGTTGTGGAGCTTGTCGGCCCGCTCTTTTTCGCTCTCGGGGATGGGCAGCTTCTCCGGCTTACCGCCCTCGGGCGGGAACCGGTACATGGTCATCTTGAGCAGATCGATAATGGCGTTGAAACCCGCGCCCTGGTTGACCGGATACTGCATGAGCACCGCCGCCGTGCCAAAGCGCTCCTGAATGGAAAAAACCGCCTCATCAAAAGCCGCCTTGGGATGATCCACCTGATTGATCGCAAAAATCGTAGGCTTGGCGAACCGTTCCACCGAATTCCAAACCAGCTCCGTGCCCACCTCCACCCCGTACTGGGCGTTGATCAGCATAACGCAGGTATCGGCCACCCGCAGGGCGGCAACGATCTCACCCACAAAATCGTCCAGGCCAGGGGTGTCGATGATGTTGATCTTGTAATCCCGCCATTCGGTGTGCAGGGAGGTGGCGTACACCGAGTTGCCGCGTTCGTGCTCGATCTGGTGATAATCGGAGATGGTGTTCTTGTCCTCGATGGTGCCGCGTCTCTTGGTAAGCCCCGCCTCAAAAACCATGGTCTCGGCCAGGGTTGTCTTGCCGGATTTGACACTACCCAGCAACACGATGTTCTTGATGTGCTTGTCGTCATAGACTTTCATGCGGCGCCACCTCTCTTGGTCAATATGAATACCATCCTGCCATCATGGGCTGGGGGGAGATTGCATCAGGTTCAGGATAGCAAAAAAGAGAGGAAGGCGGCATGTTTTTTTCCTTAGCACAGGCAGTTTTTTCCAGGCCCAGGGAGATGATGGCGGATGTTAGCGTTCCGCTCCAAATCATGGTATATTCCGCCCTTGCCGACATCCCCTGACGCACACGCTTTCCTGCACAACAGCACAAAGGAGCATTCTCTTGCCCACCACCTTCCAGGCCATGATCGTAACGCAACCCGAACCCGGTCAATTCCAGCGGGCCATTGTCATCAAAAACCTTGATGATCTGCCGCCGGGCGAGGTGCTGATCCGGGTGCGCTACTCTTCGCTCAATTACAAGGATGCCCTCTCCGCCTCAGGCAACCGGGGCGTCACCCGCCGCTACCCCCACACCCCAGGCATTGATGCGGCAGGCGAGGTACTGAAAAGCGATTCATCTGATTTTTCCCCCGGCGATGCGGTCATTGTCTCCTGCTACGATTTCGGCATGAACACCTCGGGCGGCTTTTCCCAATGCATCCGGGTTCCGGCCAGATGGGTCATGCCGCTGCCCGAGGGCCTTACCCTGCGGGAGAGCATGATCTACGGCACCGCCGGTTTTACCGCAGCCCAATCCGTTGACCGCCTGCAACGCCATCCGATCCTGCCAGAACAAGGGAAGATTCTGGTCACCGGGGCCACCGGCGGCGTGGGCAGCATGGCCGTAGCCATGCTCGCCTTGAGCGGTTTTTCCGTAACCGCTGTGACCGGGAAACCAGAGCAGGAAAAATTCCTCCGCGATCTGGGCGCCCAGGAGATTGTCTTGCGGGAAAGCAGCATCGACCGCAGCAGTAGGATGCTGCTTAAAGAAAAATGGGCCGGGGTGATCGATACGGTGGGGGGCGAGATGCTGGCCACGGCCATCAAGTCCACCCGTTATGGCGGAGCAGTGACCTGTTGCGGCAATGTCGCCTCCCCGGACCTGCCCCTGAACGTCTATCCCTTTATCTTGCGAGGCGTGAGCCTTCTCGGCATTGACAGTGCCGAATGCCCCATGGCAACCCGCATCCCCATCTGGCAAAAAATCGCCACCATCTGGCGGTTGCCGAATCTCGAACGCCTTGCCACGGAAATTTCGCTCAAGGAGCTTGACCTGCATATCGAATCTATTCTACAAGGAAAACAGAAGGGCCGGGTGATCCTCAATCTTGATGCCTGACCCCCCGGTTTCTCGCCCTCCCAAAGGGGACCGCCATGCGCCTGCCCACAACCATCCTGCTCGCCCTTGGTCTCTGCCTGGCCTCGGGCTGCTCGGGCCTGCTGCCTGTAGCCAAAACCACGGACGAATCCCGCTGGGAAAGCTTTGAACAGGCCAAGGCCTCCTTCGACCTGATCACCCCCTTTGCAACCACAAAAATCGACCTGCAACAGCTTGGCTTCGACCCCTACCAAACCTCCAATATCCAAATACTCAACTATCTGGCCATCATCCAAAAATTCATGCCCAACACCAACATCACCGTGGCAGACCTGCCTCCCGGCCTGCAAGGCTGCGTGGAGGCCAAGGACTCCTGTGTCGCCTATGAGCTAAAGGTCCAAAACATAAAGAGTCAACGGCAGGGCAATGTTTTCCTCGATCTCCTACGCTTCAAACGCCAGGCTCACCATACCGGCTGGTACTTTTCTGCCTTCATTGTCTTGGTGGACGATCTGGTCGTGTACAAACTCTGGGATGGCAAACCCCGCATTGAAGGCGAAGTTTTCAAAAAGAACCCCCTCGGCCCCCTTCAGGAACCTGCGGACCTTGCCACAGATGCTGCGGTGATCGGCACCTTTTAGCTTCCGGCAAGCCCGAATATTCTCCTCCGCAAGTCTTTTTATGTGGGCCAGGCCGTCCGCCTAAAAAGCTAAAAAAATCTTGCGCTTGCCTTGATCTTCCTGTAATAAGAATTATTATCAATTCAGGAGGCCGACTATGTCGCAACTCAACAACCACAGCCTGCGGATCACCAAACAACGCCAGATCATTCTTGACGAACTGTGCAGCGTGACCTCGCATCCCACTGCTGACGTGCTCTACCAGATGGTACGCAAGCGGTTGCCAAAAATCAGCCTGGGCACGGTCTACCGCAATCTTGAGATCATGTCCGAATGCGGGATCATTCAAAAGCTGGATATCGGCGGCACCCAGAAGCGTTTCGACGGCGCCGCCCATGTCCATTACCATGTGCGCTGCAACCAGTGCGGCCGGGTTGATGACCTTGATCTTCCCCCTGATTTCAATGTGGAAAAAGCTGCGGGCAAACTGACCAAGTTTAAGATTCTCCGGCACCGCCTGGAATTCACCGGCATCTGCCCGCAGTGCCAGCCCTGATTTTCCCCCGGTCTGTTTTTTCCCACACAGGCCACCGGGAAAGATATACAATACAGAAACAATCTAAATACTTTTCCGATACAAACATCGCATCCCACGCAGGAGGTTATCCACAATGGGCTCTTTGAAAGGTACCCGCACCGAAAAAAATATTCTCACCGCCTTTGCCGGCGAATCCCAGGCCCGCAACCGGTACACCTATTTTGCCTCCCAGGCCAAGAAGGATGGCTTTGTCCAAATCTCCGACATCTTCACCGAAACAGCCAACCAGGAAAAGGAACACGCCAAACGGCTGTTCAAGATGCTGGAGGGCGGAGAGGTCCAAATAACCGCCAGTTTCCCGGCCGGAGTTGTCGGCACCACCCTGGAAAACCTTGGCGAGGCTGCGGCTGGCGAGAACTACGAACAAACCACCATGTATCCTGAATTTGCCAAAATTGCCCGGGAAGAGGGTTTTCCTGACCTTGCCGGAGTATTCATGGCCATTGCCGTGGCAGAGAGGCAGCACGAAAAACGCTACCGGGATCTCATGGCCAATATCGAGAAAGGCCGTGTTTTCAAACGAGACAGCAAGGTAACCTGGCGCTGCCGCAACTGCGGCTATCTCCATGAGGGCACAGAGGCCCCGGAAAAATGCCTGGCCTGCGCCCATCCCCGTGATCATTTCGAACTCAATGGCGAAAACTGGTAACCCAAGGAGGATCCACCATGGCTGAAAAACTGCAAGTGTACAAATGTGAGTTGTGCGGCAATATCGTTGAGGTTCTGCACGGCGGGGTGGGCGAGCTTGTCTGCTGCGGCCAGCCCATGACCCTACAGACTGAAAACACCGTCGATGCGGCAAAGGAAAAACATGTGCCGGTGATTGAAAAAGTAGCGGGCGGCTATAAGGTAAAAGTCGGTGCCGTTGCCCATCCCATGGAAGAGAAGCACCATATCGAATGGATCGAGCTCATCGCCGGAGACAAGGCTTACCGTCAGTTCCTTAAACCCGGCGATGCCCCGGAAGCCTTTTTCGCCACGGACGCGACCTCAGTCAGCGCCCGCGAATTCTGCAATCTCCACGGACTCTGGAAGGCCTGATATGCTGAGCAAAACCATGGAAAAAGCTCTTAACGAGCAGATCAACGCGGAATTTTATTCCTCCTACATGTATCTGTCCATGAGCACCTACTTCGACTCCATCGGCCTGCCCGGCGCGGCCCAGTGGATGCGGGCCCAGACCCAGGAAGAATGGTTTCATGGCATGAAGCTCTTCGGGTATGTCAGCGAACGTGGCGGTCGCGTGGCGCTCAAGACAATCAAGCAGCCCCCTGTCGAGTGGAAATCGACCTTGCACGTATTCCAGGAGGTTCTCAGCCACGAGCAGAAGGTGACGGGCCTGATCAACAATCTGGTCAACCTGGCCGTGGAAGAGAAGGATCATGCCAGCAACATCTTCCTGCAATGGTTTATCTCGGAGCAGGTCGAGGAGGAGGCCAATGTCGGCGCGGTGCTCGACAAGCTCAAGCTCATCGGCAAGGACACCACCGCCCTGTTCACCCTGGACGCAACCTTGGGGCAACGGGTATTCACCCCACCCCCGGAAAAAGGGAAGTAACGGTTTCCCAGTAGAAGGCTGCACCTGATTCAAAAATCAATTCCCTGCCGGCCGGAAACGGTCGGCAGTTTTTTTAACAAATTGAGGACAACATGGCTGCGATAGAAATTAAAAAGGACATCTACTGGGTTGGCGCCGTGGACTGGAACATCCGCGATTTCCACGGCTATTCCACGGAAAAAGGCACCAGCTACAACGCCTATCTGGTCAAGGACGAGAAGATCGCCCTGTTTGACACCGTAAAGAAAGAAGTGAAGGGCGATCTGATCCACCATCTCCGCCAGGTGCTGGGAGACCCAAGTAAGATCGACTACATTATTGTTAACCATGTGGAGATGGACCACTCCGGCTCCCTGCCGGAACTGATCGACCTCATAAAGCCGGAAAAAATCTTCTGCTCTCCCATGGGCAAAAAGGCCCTGATCGAGCATTTCCACCGGGAAGACTGGCCTTTTGAGGTCGTGGCCACCGGCGACTCCATCAGCCTTGGCAAGCGAACGGTGCAATTCCTTGAAACCAAGATGCTGCATTGGCCGGACAGCATGTTCTCCTATATTCCCGAGGACAAGTTGCTCATCTCCAGCGACGCCTTCGGCCACCACTGGGCTACCTCGGAACGCTTCGACGACGAGGTGGACCCCCATGAACTCATGGTGCATGCTTCCAAGTATTATGCCAACATCCTGATGATTTTCTCTCCCATCGTCCAGAAACTGCTTGCCCAGGTCAAGGAGATGGGATTGCAAATCGAGATGATCGCCCCGGACCATGGCGTGATCTGGCGCACCTCACCGCAGACCATCATTGAGGCCTACGACCGCTGGAGCCGGGGCGAAACCAAGAACAAGGCGGTCATCATCTACGACACCATGTGGCACAGCACCGAAAAAATGGCCAAGGCCGTGATGAACAGCCTGCTCAAGGCCGGGATCACCAATGTGAAAATGCTGCACGCCCGCAAAAATCACCGCAGCGACGTCATCACCGATGTGCTCGATGCCAGAGCAGTCATCCTCGGTTCGCCAACCCTAAACAACAACATCATGCCGGCCATGGCCGACATCATCACCTACATGAAGGGACTGCGCCCGAAAGACAAAATCGGCGCGGCCTTTGGCTCCTTTGGCTGGAGCGGCGAGGCAGTGAAACATCTCAACGGACACATGACGGACATGGGTTTTGAAATCGTGGGCGAGGGCGTCAAGATCAAGAATGTCCCGACCCATGAATCGCTGGAGCATTGCTCGGAACTAGGCACCGCCGTAGCAGCGGCCATGCGGAAGTAGGGACGACCTATGGCGGTAAGCCAGAGAGGCATCAAGCACGAAATCCTGACACTGTTGAGCCAGGCAGAGCTTGATGCCGTCCTCGCCGCCATGGTCTTATACCCGCCAGAAAAACTGCTCAACCCTTTATTTTCCGCGATCTGTAGCTCTTCTGAAAAAACAAAATGGAATGCTGTTTCCGCCATGGGCGCGACAGTAGCCCGCTTAGCGGACCAGAATATGGAAGCGGCCCGCATTGTCATGCGCCGCTTCATGTGGAGCCTCAACGACGAATCCGGCGGCATCGGCTGGGGCACACCGGAGGCCATGGCCGAATGCCTGGTCTGCCATGAAGGTCTGGCCCAGGAATATACCAAGATTCTGGTCTCCTTCATGCGGGAGGACGGGTTCTATCTCGAGCTTCCACCCCTCCAACGGGGCCTCATGTGGGGAATAGGCCGACTGGCCCAAGTCCGCCCGGAGCTGCTCCGCACCTGGCAGGCAACCCGTTACCTCCTGCCCTACCTCGACTCGGAAGACCCAGTGGTCCGAGCTCTGGCCGCCCACGCTCTGGGGCAGCTCCGGGTTGTCGAAGCAACAGAAAAAATTAAACAATACTCCAACGACACCACGGAATTTTCTCTATATGCCGAGCACCGTCTGACCACCGTCACCACTGGTCAGCTTGCCAGAGAAACCCTTGCCGCTCTCGCACCTGTGCATAAATAAACATCCTGTGCCTTGCCGCCCGCCTCTCCTTACCAGCCCATTGCTTTCCCCGTCGTGCCGTGTTATATTTTTTAGTTATCATTATCGGTTTGATTTTGCGTATTTTCCCTGCTGAGAGCATGACCGATTTCAATAAAGAAGGGTTCGCGTGGAACAAGACACCAATTTGATAAAAAATCAAAAGCTCTCTGAGATTTTCGCCAAGATGAACCTGAGCGAACTTCCCGCCATCTCCGGGCACGTCAACGAAGTCCTGAAGATAACCCTCAATAAACGCGCTTCGGTAACAGCCGTTTCCGCCGTCATTCTGAAAGATTATTCACTCACCAACAAGATTCTTCAAGTTGCCAATTCGGCCTATTATCTTCGGGGCGCCCATATCTCCACCATTGAACGGGCCGTGTCTACTCTGGGCCTGGATGTTGTCCGGGAACTTGCCGTTTCCATCAGTCTCATCGAAGAATTTCTCAAATCCGGCGGCGAGAAGGATGCCTTGAGCACGCAAATGGCGATCTCGCTGCTCAGCGCCAACCTCAGCAAGCTTCTGGTCCAGAAATACAAAATCCCTGTCTCACCGGAAGAAGCTTACATCTGTGCGCTTTTGTACGACCTGGGCCGCATCATCATGACCATCTATTTCCCGGATGTGTATCGGCGCATAGAGGCAGGAACAACACGAGGCAGCTCCGAAGACGCCATGTGCCGCCTGATGTTCAAGCAACTCACCTTCAGTGAAATCGGTCAGGAAATTGCCCGATTCTGGAATTTCTCCGACACCATTATCGCCTGCATGGACACCAATCCCCCTGAAGTGGAATCCTCGGTTGACGAACTGCATCTCCTACAAAATCTTGCTGTTTTTTCCAATCTGTTCATCCGTGACCTTTGTGACAAAAATCCTCCCCATATAATGGCCAGACGGTTTAAAAAACTTTTTCCCATTAAAATGCTCCCTGTCCTTGAGATATGTATTTCCCTGGCTGACACGGTGGGCAGCGTCTCCGGAGTTATCCGTTACGGCCTCACCAAGCTCAAGTACCGGAGCAAATGTATCGCCACAGCAAACAAATATCAGAAGAAAGCCCCGCCACCTGAGCCAACCGCCGCATAAAGACAACCACCCTTACGGCCCCATCAAGTTTTACAAAACGCCCTGCATTTTTTCTTGACAACCAGAGTGCCGATTCTATATAAGACTAAATATATCTTATATATCTTACTTAATATTGGGCCACCCATGAGACTTACCCGCGCCGGAGAATATGGAATACGCTGCGTTCTGCACCTTGCCCGACATGGCAAGGGAGCGCTGGTCAGCCGAAAGGAAATCGCCGTGCGCACCGATGTGCCGCCGCACTTTCTGGCCAAGATCGCCCAACAGCTTTCCAGGGCCGGGATCATCGAGATCCTCCAGGGGGCAAACGGCGGCTACCGTCTGCTGACCGACCCGTCGGGGATTACCCTGCTAGCGGTCATCGAGGCGATCATCGGCGAGATATCCCTCAACGATTGCGTGGGGCGACCGGAATCTTGCCAAAACAGCACGCTCTGCACCGTGCATCGGGTCTGGAACAAGGCCAACCAGCAGCTCCGGGCAACCTTGCAAGAGACGAACTTCGCCACCCTGGCCAGCGAAGAGGCCTGCTGCCTGACACCTTTTCCCGAGACGGGCGATCACAAACGCCCCAACGGGAAAAAATGATTTGACCGGGCAAATGTCCTCCATATACAACAGAAGAACAGGATCGTTTTTGTTCGACGAAAGGAAGGTGTGCATGGCTGCACTGCCAAAACAGCTCTATCTTTTCTATCGAGACGGCTTCCGCTCCATGATGGTGGGGAAAACACTGTGGAAGATCATCGCCATAAAACTGTTCATCATATTTGCCGTTCTCAAGCTGTTTTTCTTTCCCAATTACCTTGCAACCAATTTCACCACCGAGCGCGACCGGGCCGAACATGTTCTGGAAAACCTTACCAGAACACCGTCGGCCCGTTGAGACATGTAAATTTTTCAAAAATTCTTTACCGTTTTTTAAATCATGGCAGGAACTCGCTCCTGCCGCCAGCACACACAAGGAGGATATTGTGGGAGATCAACTTTTAACCACGGTGGACTGGGCCAGGGCACAATTCGCCCTGACCGCCATGTATCACTGGATTTTTGTGCCATTGACCCTGGGGCTGTCCTTTCTCATCGCCTTTTTTGAGACCATCTACGTCAAAACCGGTAACGAGGAATGGAAGAAACTGACCAGATTCTGGATGACCCTCTTTGGCATCAACTTCGCCATCGGGGTAGCCACCGGCATCATTCTCGAATTTCAGTTCGGCACCAACTGGTCCAACTACTCCTGGATGGTTGGAGACATCTTTGGCGCGCCCCTGGCCATCGAGGGCATCTTCGCCTTCTTTCTTGAAGCCACCTTTTTTGCCGTGATGTTCTTCGGCTGGCACAGGGTTTCAAAGGGCTTCCACCTCTTTTCTACCTGGATGGTGGCTGTGGGCTCCAATCTCTCGGCGGTTTGGATTCTCGTAGCCAATGGCTGGATGCAGTTTCCCACCGGCATGGGTTTCAATCCCGACAAAGCCCGCTTTGAAATGCAAAACTTTTGGGAGGTTGCCCTGTCCCCGGTGGCGGTGCATAAATTCACCCACACCACCAGCTCGGCTTTTCTGCTCGCCTCACTCTTTGTTGTGGGCATCTCCGCCCTCTTCCTCTTGCAGGAACGGCACCAGAAAATGGCCAAGCGCAGCATGGTGGTGGCTGCGGTGCTCGGCTTCATCGCCTCCCTCTTTGTCGCCTTTACCGGCGATGAGGCCGCCTTCAGCGTGGCCCACCGGCAGCCCATGAAATTGGCGGCCATGGAGGGCTTGTACGTGGGGCAGGAAAAGGCGCCCATCGTTGCCATGGGCATCATCAACGCCAGCAAGAAGCCGGGCGATGACCTGCCCGCCTTCTATCAAGAGACGAAAATCCCCGGTCTGTTGTCGCTCCTGGCCAACCGCGATCCCAGCAGCTATGTGCCTGGGATCAACGATCTGGTCTTCGGCAATGCCGAACGCAATATTGTCGGTGCCGAGCAGCGCATGGTCACGGGCAAGATCGCCCTGGCCGAACTGGCCCGCTACAAATATGCCAAGGAAACAGGGGATGAGGCGCAAGCCGCTTCCGCCCTGGCCCTTTTCGACCAGCACAAGGGCGATCTGGGCTACGGCTACCTGAACAGCCCGGCCGAGGCCGCGCCGCCGGTGGCCACCACCTTCTACAGCTTTCATATCATGGTGGTCCTGGGCACTATGTTTCCGCTGATCTTCCTGGCGGTCCTCTACTTCGCCTTCAAGGGCACCCTGGAATACCAGCGCTGGCTGAACCTGGTCTGCTTCTTTTCCATCTTTTTAGGCTATGTGGCGCAAGAAGCCGGCTGGGTCGTGGCCGAGGTGGGTCGGCAGCCCTGGGCGATCCAGGGGCTGCTGCCGGTGGGCGTGGCCAGCACCAACATTGCCGCAAGCAACGTGCAGACCACCTTCTTCATGTTCCTCACCCTGTTCACCGCCCTGTTGCTGGCGGAGATTCGCATTATGATACAGCAAATCAAGATCGGACCGGAGGCATAAACCAATGATAGGAAACCTGGATCACGCAACTCTGCAGCAACTCTGGTGGCTGATCGCCTCCGTGGTCGGCTCGCTCTTTCTCTTCCTGACCTTTGTGCAGGGAGGACAGACCCTGATCTTCACCCTGGCAAGCACCGAAGAGGAAAAATCGCTCATCATCAACACCATGGGCCGCAAGTGGGAACTGACCTTCACCACCCTGGTCCTCTTCGGCGGCGCCTTGTTCGCAGCCTTCCCGCTCTTTTACGCCACCAGCTTCGGCGGGGCCTACTGGGTGTGGATGCTCATCCTTTTCACCTTTATTATCCAGGCGGTGAGCTACGAATACCGCAAGAAACCCGACAATATTCTCGGCGCGCGGACCTATGAGATCTTCATGGCCATCAACGGCAGCGTGGGGCTCCTTCTGATCGGCGCGGCGCTGGGCACTTTTTTCACCGGCTCCCGCTTCAGCCTGAACCTTTACAACTCCGTGACCTGGCAAACCCCGTACCACGGACTGGAGGCGGCGCTCAACCCGTTCAATCTGGCCTTCGGCCTGTTCCTGGTCTTCCTGGCCAGAACTCTGGGCGCCATGTACATCGTCAACCACGTTGCCCATGAGGCCTTGGCCAAAAAGGCCCGCAAGGCCACCTGGATCAACCTGCTCTGGGTCCTGCCCTTCCTGCTCACTATCCTCATCAGCCTGGTGACCATGGACGGCTTTGCCGTCGAACCTACCTCCGGCGAGGTTTTCATGGAGAAGGGCAAATACCTCAACAATCTGTTGGCCATGCCTGCGGTGCTGTTCCTGCTTCTGGCGGGCCTGGGCTCCGTGATCTACGGCGTGGCTGCCACCGGCTTTTTGGGCAAAAACAACGGCATCTGGTTTGGCGGCATTGGCACCGTGCTGGTGGGCTTGTCCATATTTTCCCTGGCTGGCTTTCACAACACCGCCTTTTACCCGTCGACGAGCGACCTGCAATCGAGCCTCACCATCTACAACGCCTCAAGCAGCAAGTACACCCTCACGGTCATGAGCTATGTGGCCCTGGCTGTGCCCGTTGTCCTGGCCTATGTTGCCTATGTCTGGAAGCTGATGGATGCAAAAAAACTGACCCTGGCTGAGCTTACGGGCGAAGACGTCAAGGAAATGTACTAACCAGAAAAGGAAGGAGCAAAACCATGAATACAATTCTGCTTGTGAGCTGGCTGCTGGTGCTGATTGTCTCGTACCAGGGCGCCATCGTAGTGCTCAAAAAAACCGATCTGCTGTAAGCTACAGCGATCCAAGCTAGCACCTTGTACCTTTTTAATCGACATCAAATTAATTCCCTCCCCCCTTGCGGGGGAGGGTTAGGGAGAGAGGGGTCAGAAATATTAAAAGTTACAAAGTACTAGTCCAAATCGGCGCAGGAGATCTCCGCGCCGATTTTTTTTCAGAAAGCTGCACCCCACGCTCACCTCCCGTGCCGACCATCTTGTTTGAAAAGCAAATATCTTGATTTTCAAACAATACCCCTGTATCCTCCCCTCTCCATTGCCGTTTACCTTGCCACCGCGACGACGCGAAACAACCTTTTTCACAGAGAGGCCCCGGATGCACACCCATTCCCTTGACACCTGGCAGCACCCCCATGATTTTTCCGTCATCCAGGAACACGGCGAAAAGCGGACCCGGCAGGTGCTGATCATCACCGCCATCACCATGCTCTTTGAGATTGCCGCAGGCATGGCCTTTGGCTCCATGGCCCTGCTGGCTGATGGCTGGCACATGGGCACCCATGTTGCCGCTTTCATGATAACGATCTTTGCCTACCGTTTTGCCCAGAAACACGCGAACAACACGGCCTTTGCCTTTGGCACCGGCAAGGTCAGCGTCCTGGGCGGCTTTGCCAGCGCCATTGTCCTGATCGTGGTTGCCCTGATCATGCTTGTCGAATCCGGCCAACGCATCCTGGCCCCGCAGCCGATCCATTTCAACGAGGCCATCGGCGTGGCAATCTTGGGCCTGCTGGTCAATATCGCCTGCGCCTTTCTCCTGCAAGACCACAATGATCACGGCCATGACCACGACGATGCCGACCATCACCACCATCATGACCACAATCTCAAGTCGGCCTACCTGCACGTGCTGGCCGACGCCCTGACCTCGGTTCTGGCCATTGCCGCCCTGCTCTTTGGCAAATATCTCGGCTGGAACTGGCTTGATCCTCTCATGGGCATCGTGGGCGCGGGAGTTATCTGTCGCTGGGCCTATGGCCTGCTGCGGGAAACCGGGGGAATCCTGCTGGATGGCAGCATAAGCGGCAAGGAGCTTGTGGCCATCAAAGAAAAAATCGAGGGCACACTGGATAACCGGATTGCGGACATGCATGTCTGGAAGGTCGGCCCGGCCCATTACGCGGCCATCCTCTCCATTGTCACCCATTATCCGCAGAAGATCGGCTACTACAAGAATTTGCTGCGCGATTGCACCAATCTCGCCCACCTCACCGTGGAGATCCACACCTGCGAGGGCGAGCCATGCCTGCCCCGATGAGCGCGATTGCGAGGCTTTCCCACCAGTTGGTCGAACTGTACGAGAAGCTTTCCTCCTGGGAACAAGACGTGGTGAAAAGCTCCGGCCTGTCCACAGCCCAGATGCACACCATCGAGATCGTCGGCCACGGAGCCGACGGAGCCCCCATGCGCATGAAGGATCTGGCCAAGAAGATGGGGGTGACCACCGGCACCCTCACCGTCATGATCGACCGGCTGGAGCAGCAGGGATTGCTACAGAGAACCCCCCACGAGACGGATCGGCGCTCCTACCTGATCGCGCTGACCGAAAAGGGGCAGGGGCTCTTTGCCGAACACCACCAATACCATCTGCGCCTCACAGAAGAGATCACCGCCACACTTTCCCCAGAAGAACAGACCGTGTTCAGCGCGGTGCTGGAAAAAATCATCGGTCAAATGTGAAAATCGTAATCTCGTAGGCCCAGGCGTCTGCTGTTGTTTCTCGCAATTTCGTTTGGCTGTTGCCTGAATTAATGCTATATTAGACATCAAATAGCGCATCAATTCACCAGCGGAGGCACAGCAATGGACACCATTTTTTCCAATATCACCGTCAGCGTGACCGAATTAAAGCGGAACTTCGCCGCTATTCTCAAGCAAGCGGATGATTCCCCCGTGGCCATTCTGAACCATAATCGCCCAGAAGCATACCTGCTGCCGGCCGCTTATTACGAGCGGCTTATGACCTGCCTGGAAGACCTGGAAGACACCAGGCTGGTGAAGGAGCGAGGCAACGGCCCCTTTGTCGAGGTGGGGCTGGATGAGTTATAGACTACGCTTTCACGAACAGGCCCTGGCTGAATGGCGCCGGTTGGATGCCAGCATCCGTGAACCGCTCAAAAAGAAACTGGCCGAACGCCTGGAACATCCGAGGATTCCGTCCGCCGCCCTCACTGGTATGCCGGACTGCTACAAGATCAAGTTGCGAAGCGCCGGATATCGATTGATCTACCGGGTGGACGACAAAGTGATTTTCGTCACAGTCATCGCCGTAGGCAGGCGCGACAAACAGAAGGTGTATGAGGTGGCCCAATCACGCCTGTGAGGTCGTGAGTTTTTGAATACATTATGTTTGTAAGAGAAACATAGATAACACCGTCCTCCTCCATAGATTCTATAGAGGCTGATATGACGGACAAGATTCCAGTTATTGCACTGTTAGGGCTCATCATGGACCTGAATCGGTACGCCCCCGACGATTTGCTGTTGAAGTACCTCTCAATTCGCACGGCAGTGCCCGACGATGTCTTCTACAACAAGCCCATGTATCGGAAGGTGATGGAATTCTGGTGTGCGGCGCAATTTGCGAGAGGTTATGAGAAGCATGTCGCTCCTTGTGCCGTTTGGGTTCATGACGGTGACGCTCAGACGTACTTCGATTTCCAGCTTGAGACCAAAGCTCAACGACAAGACTTCCAGTTAACGGAGGTGCTGTTACCGGATAGAAGGCGCGGCGACGAGTATCGCACAGGCGGTCCCAAGACGCGTACGACGGTCGAAGACTGGGATAGAGGCGAGAAGGATGGGGGACGATGGATCGCGGCAGCGATAGACGCAAAACGGCAGCGCGTTGGGGGGGACGTGCACGAACTCAATCTGCTCGTGTACATCAACTACCCTGCCGTGGAGCATCCGTACTTCGACCTCCAAAACGAACTGGCGCAAGCTGCCGCACCGTTTCGTTCCGTTTGGCTGTTGAACGGGCATGCGTTAGCGTGTGTGTCATGCAACGTTCGCGGCCTCGATGTCTTGCCTGGTTGGATGTTTGTCCCTGACGATCCCGAACATGAACCCTAAAAGGAGTCTGGGGGAGGACGTTATTATCTATTTTTCCATTGCACCATTCTGTTCCCGTCAACCCGCGGAGTCTCGGGGTAAGGTCTTGAAAAGCAAGTTTCGGGATTCAGATTTTAAAAGGACCGCCCAATGTCGCTAATCTGGTCACACTCGATCAACAGTCTCGACTGGGACGAACTTGCCGCGCTCTATAGCGCCGCGCCTCTTGGAAACAAAACTCCAGACGAGCTGAGAACCGCGTTCACGAACAGTATGTTCAAGTGTTTCGTATACGAGGAAGGCAAGCTTGTGGGTGTCGGCAGAGCACTCGCGGATGGGGTTGACTGTTCGTATATCTGCGACGTTGCCCTCCTGCCAAGTCATCAGGGCCTTGGCCTCGGCAAACAGATCGTTTCCAATCTTGTGCGCTTATCGAGCGGTCACAAGAAAATCATCCTGTACTCCGTGCCAGGGAAGGAGCCGTTCTACAAGAAATTCGGCTTCAAACGCATGAGCACGGCGATGGCTATATTCGAGAACCAAGGCGATGCGCTGGAGCGAGGGTACGTGAATGAAACCTAACAGAAGCCGCCCGTCCCTTCCCTCGACGTTGGCTTAAGGGACATTGTTATCTATTTTCCGATTGCACCATTATTCCCTGGTTCCTGCCGCCGGTGGCGATATCTTTTAGAAAAAACCCTCATCGTTCTTTCTTCCCCCCCGTGAAATCCGCCAACAGCCCAACCATTTCGGCATGGATATTCCCATTGCTCGCCACCACCTCAGGGATATAAGGGGTGTAACCTTTGCCATCGTAGGTGGTCAGCCTGCCCCCGGCCTCGCTCACCAGCAGCATGGCGGCGGCGGTGTCCCAGGGCTTGAGGTTGATCTCCCAAAAGCCATCGGTCCTGCCGCAGGCAAGATAGGCGAGATCAACAGCCGCGGCCCCGGTCCGCCGTACCCCCTGGCATCGCGTCAGCAACCGGGTGAGGGCCGTCATCACCCCCTCGACCTCCTGGGCAATGGCATAGGGAAAGCCCGTGCCCAGCAGGGAGTCCTGTAGGGTTGCCACCCCGGAAACCTCTATGGGGCGGCCATTGAGCCAGGCCCCGCTCCCAAGGCAGGCACAGAAAAGCTCGTCCTGCATGGGCGCGTACACCACGCCGACCTTGCTGACCGTGCCCTCGGCATAGGCGATGGACACGGCAAAGAACGGGAAGTCGTGGGCAAAGTTGGTGGTGCCGTCCAGGGGATCGATGATCCAGACCGGCCCCTGGGGCAGGGTTGCGTAGGAGGCGTGGGATTCTTCCGCCAAAAAGCCGATACCGCCGCCTGCCTCCCGCAGCATGGCAAGCACGACCTGCTCCGAGGCCACATCCGCCTCGGTGACCAGATCGATAGCCCCCTTGTGGGTAATCCGGTGGGGCTGGTCGTACAAATCCCGCAAGACGCTGCCCGCGGCAAGAGCCGCCGTTGCCGCCGTTCGCAGAATCCCGCCCAGGGCCGCATCCTTGCAACCCGCGACACACCGGGCAATTCTTTGATCCTCATCTTCGCTTAAAATCCCAGCCATTTTTCTCCTCGAAATCAGTGTGGTTACAGCAATCCTCTTTGCAGGATCAGCCGACTTGCGATACAGTACAAAGAATCAATCAGCCCAATGCGTCCACACAATACACCCTTTTTCTCCCGAGGCAACAGACCCCTTCCGTGTCTTCCCCTGCAAACAAATGGCCCGTATTCCTTATCGTGGCCACCGGCGTCTTCATGTCCACCTTGGACAGTAGCATGGTGAATATCGCCTTGCCCTTTATCATGAAGGATTTTCACAGCCCGCTCGCCGACACCCAGTGGGTGGTGATGATTTATCTGCTCACCATCACGGCCACCCTGCTCTTCTGGGGCCATCTTTCCGACCGGCTGGGCCGGGGCAAGGTTTACACCGCAGGACTGTTGATCTTCGGCCTGGGCTCCCTGGCCTGCGCCTATGCCCCGGTTCTGGCATTCCTCATTTTCGCCAGATTTTGCCAGGCCCTGGGTGGTGCGATGATGATGGCCGCAGGCCCGGCGATCATCAAGGAAACATTCCCCAAGGAACAGCTGGGCCGTGGCCTGGGGTTGATCGGCATGGCTGTTTCCTTGGGGTTGATGAGCGGCCCGAGTCTGGGGGGGTTCCTGCTCGAACTCGCCTCCTGGCGCGTTCTGTTTTTTATCACGGTTCCGCTGGGCCTGGTCTTCGCCTTCCTCGCCATCCGAATCCTGCCCGGGCCAACCCGGCATTATACCGGACCGCTGGACTGGCTGGGAAGCCTCACCTGGGCCACAGCCCTGGTCCTGCTGTGCCTGACCCTGACCCATGCCTCTTCATCCGGCTGGTCAGCCGTCCGCTTGCTCTTCACCGGCGGAGCCGGAGCGGCAGCCCTTGCCTGTTTTATCGCCATCGAGACCCGATTGCCCCACCCGATTCTGGCAATGAAACTTTTTCGCAACCGGCACTTCAGCCTGGCCATAGCCAGCGCCGTGCTTTCTTTTATGGTCCTCTTTGCCGTGATCCTGCTCATCCCGTTTCATCTCGACAGGATTCTCCACCTGCCGCCTTCGAAAATAGGCCTGGTCATGCTGGCCATTCCTTCCTCGATTCTGGTGGTCTCTCCCTTAGCAGGCTGGCTTTCCGATTCTGTTGGCGCCCGGTCCATCAGCACTCTGGGCTTGAGCATCTCTACCTTAGGGGCATTACTGCTCACCACGATTCAGGCCTCAACCCCGCCGCTGATTATTGCCGGACAGTTGATCCTCCTTGGCCTGGGCCAAGCCCTGTTTCTTTCCCCCAACAGCGCTTCGGTTCTCAGCCATGTGGAGGCCAGCAAGGCGGGCGCTGCCGCAGCCCTGCTGGCCACGGCCAGAAATCTAGGCATGCTCCTGGGCATCGCCCAGGCCGCACTTATTTTCTCTCTCTATTTTAGAGGGGTTACCAACGGACTTGACCTGCGGGATTTCAGGCCGGAGCATACGGCCTCCTTCCTCTCTGCCCTGCACGCCGCGGTGTTGGGGGCAGCACTTATCGGCCTGCTCGGCACGACCGCCTCATGGTTTCGGGGCAATTCGGAACATCACCGCCCGAAAAAATAGCACCCCCGTCAAGCTTCCAGGTCAACGATCCTGACGCTGTCCAGCTGCGCCGAAGCCTCAATGCCGGTCTTCAACGATTCCAGCATGCTGACCTTGGCAACCCGGCAAGAAAAATGCACCGGCCCGTAGCCGAGCTTGCCCAGCAGCACCTCAAGCTCTCCAAGTTGCGGGGCCAGATGCTCCCGCACCGCCTCCGTGTTCACGACACATTCCCCTTGCAGGGTCTGGCCCTTGACCCGAAGTTGAATCTGCACCTCCCCCAACCGACTCATCTCCAGAAAAAAAGAAAGGGTATAGCCCCGATCCTCGCCGGTTGCTGCCTGATCCTCACCGCGGTCCAGGCTGAAAAGCCACTGACCCACCCCAGCGCCCATGGCAAAGAGGCAGGGAAACACGAGAAACTGCGCCTGCTGGGCCGAGGCAGGCAGGGCATTGAGTTCTCCCTGCAATTCCAGCAGCAGGCCGAGCTTTTGCATGGCAGCAGCATTGGCCTTGCCAAGGACTCCACCCCGATCCTCGGCCAGCAAGGCGACCAGCTGGTGGAGCCTTTGCGGCCCCGACCCTGCCTGACCCGTGCCGTTTTTTTCCGCAGTTCCCCCGTTGCCCAACATGGTCAGGAGACGGATGATCCGGTCAGGATCGGCCTCCGCACCCATGGCGGCATTGGCAAAATTCTGGAGCACCCCGGCCTGATCGGCCAAACTCTTTTCCGCCTCCGAAAGAAAGGCCAGGCCAAGCAAGGCCCGCAGGCCTTTGCCCATGGCAGCAGGGTCGGCGCAGTACTGGCGCAAAAATTCCTGGGCTGCCCCTTTTTTGTCGGCCACCCGCAGCCACAGAGGCTCAGTTTTCTGCACCTCAAGCCAGAGGGTACTGCCCGGCTTCAGCGCCACCTCGCTGCGCGCCTCAACCATCTGCCCGCCGATATCAAGCAGGACCTTGCCGTCCGGGGTAAGGCCAGTCACCTCGCCCCGGACCAGCTGGCCCTGCCCGAACAGCAACGATGCCGACAGGCCCGGTTTGTCTCCAGCCTCGCTCCGCCCTGAAGCCGGCAGCTGTATCCCCTTGAGCAAAAAGGGGGCTCCTTCGATTTTCATCTCATCCCAGCCTCGCCTGCCTGATGCAAACTATCTGTGAAATAGCCTTGGGAGTTACTTAAAGAGGGAGAACCACCCGTGCTTCCAGGCCGCCGCCAGGATAGGGTTTGAGCGAAAAACTGCCGCCATGGGCGCTGACAATTCTTTCAACCAGGGTCAGGCCCATGCCGGTTCCGTAGGTTTTCGTGGTGAAAAACGGGTCCTTGGCCTTATCCAGATAGGACTCAGGAATGCCAGGCCCGGTGTCGATAACCGAGACAATGGCCTGCCCTTCCGCAACAGCCACGACAATGGTCAACTTGCCCCCATCGGCCATGGCCTCCACCGCGTTCTTGAACAGATGGAGAAAAACCTGGCGGAGCTGATGCATATCCCCCTGGATAACCGGCTCTGGATCGGGGCACTCCATCTCCCAGGTCACGCTGTGTTTTGCCATGCTCGACTGGAGCAGAAGAGCGGTTTTTTTGATCACCTCGCAGAGACCGAGCTCCTCCTTGTGAATCTCGCCTTGGCCGACAAAAGCAAAAAGATCCTCCAGGGTGGACTCCACCCGCTCGGTTTCGTGGATAATGACATTCAGATATTTTGCCCACTCGGGATCGACATTTTTCTTGCTCAGGATACGGGAAACCCCGCCGATGGAGGTGATGGGGTTACGGATGATGTGGACCAATTGGGCCGCCATATGGCCCAGGGCGGAATAGCGCTCCGCCTCGACCAGCAGATCCTTGCTCCGGTCGAGCTCCTGGTTCACCGCCTCAAGCTCGGCGATCTTGCGCTGCCGTTCGTTGTGCAAAAGGCTCTGCTCAATGGCAAGACTGGCCTGGCTGGCAAAAAGCTCCAGGGCGCCGATATGGCTGTCCTGAATGTCCCGCCGGGTCACATAATTGTCGGCAATGATCACCCCGAAGGAACGGCCCGGGGAGTACAGCGGCACCACGACAAAGGAATCCTCGTCAAGGATATTGATGAGATCCCTGGGCGCGGCAAGAACAGGAGCAGCCTCTTCCTCCTTTTCCCGACGCTCATACATAATGGTCCCGTTGTTCCGTCTGCCTCCATTCCCGTTGCGCCGCTCCAAGGGCACAGGCACCCAGCCGTTTTCCGGAGAAACCCTGTAGCTCCTCCGGCCCAGCACGGAGCTGATCAGGATGTTTTCCTTGTCCTTGGCCGAAACCACCAAAGCTCTGGCAATGGCGTTGACCGCAGCGTCCTGGGTGGTGCTGGTTTCCTTAAGATTATCAACGATCTCCAAAAAATCGAGCTCCCGCTCCTGAATCTCCCCCCAAACCCGCCCGGCTTCCGCCCGGGAACTCGGGCCAATGGCCATCCTCCCCCGTAAAAACCGGCCATCGTCGTCGAACATAACCAGAAACGCCCGGTTAAAACCCAAGCCTTCCTTGGAGGTGATCCCCACCAAAACCGCGCGCAGAATCTGATCAAGCTCACCGGTGCTCAGATACACGGTATTCATCTTCAACGACAACTGATGCAGCAATTGGATTCTGAAATGCGCCTCTTCCAGCTCTTCCTGATACTTGCGGTTTTCAAAGATCAGCCACCGTTTTTCCAGGGCCTTGCGCGCCACATGGAATATTTCTTCAAACTGCACCGGCTTGGACAGGTAGTCCGTGGCGCCCTTGCGTATGCAGTCCAGCACCACCCGCAGGTCGGCAACGCCGGTGAGCATAACCACGGCGGTATCGGGGTACTGGTCTACGATCTGGGGCAAAAGAGAAAGGCCATCGGTATCCGGAAGACCGATGTCAAGAAGGACCAGGGCCACATTCCGGGAGGCCAGCACCTGCATGAGATCTACCGCCGAGGCGCATTCCACCATGGGCAGGCCATGCTCTTCAAAATAGAATTTGAGCGGCTCGCGGATTGCCGCATCATCATCGACAATGGCGACAATCTCGCCGTTTTGCAGCAGCTGCCCCAAGGCAATGGAAACATGTTGGTGCAGCCCGGAAACCGCCTCGACCATAGAAACACCCTGGAGACACACAAAAAGATGGGTACGCCTCGTACATTACGACTTACCACAATGCTAGGACGACAGGCAAAGCGCTGTCAAGGAAAATAACCGGCCGACCCTTGCCTGGCCAAGGAACGCAGGACAAAAAAAATCGCATCCCCCGGAGTACCCGAGGGATGCGATCTGTTATCGCCCATGCCGACCAGCGGCATGATGGAATCTTACATCTCAACCATCAGCTTGCCGGTATCCTCGTTCCAGCTGACAATGAGGTACCACAGGCACATGGCCAGCGCGATCACCGCCAGGGTGCCGCCGTATCCCAAAAAGGTATCCGGCATGTAAATCCACTGACCGAGCACGCCGCTTTTCTCGGCAGTACCTTCCCATGCCCACTCCTTGAACTTGGGGGTCAGAATGGCATTGGAAACGCCGAAGGTGACCACGGTCAGCCAGAGCTTGACCTGGCCTTCGCCCACCCGCCAGAGGCTGCCGGAACCGCAGCCGCCCGCAAGCATGGCGCCCAACCCGAAGATCAGACCGCCGAACACCCCACCAAAACCGAAGGTGCCGCGCACATAATGTATCGGCTCACGGAGACCGGTGGCCTTAACCACCGCAATGCCGACGGCAAGCAGCAGGATGCTGACCATGACGCCCTTGGCCAGGGTGTAATCGCCAGTCATGTGCGGCTCACGGAAGGCCTGCACCATGCACCAACGACCACGCTGCATGGTGTAGCCGATGGCCGCGGCAATGAGCAGCAGGCCGCTCAAGCCGCCCGCGATACCCAGGGCCTCTCCCTCGCCCAGGTTCGTATAATCCACCACATGTTTTACCTGATCCCCATAAGCATAAGCGCCCCACACCAGGCCAACCAGGCCCAGGATGCCGAGAATCCGACGCATGGGCACCGGAACATTGATGGTCTTGGCGCCGCCGGAGCCCCAGGTGATGTGTTCCATCTCCCAGTAGATGTATTTGAGGCCGATAACCACGCCCATTACCAGCCCCAGCCACATGGCAAAGCCGTTGGCGGCCAGATTGCCGATGGCGGTGTACATGCCGCCCACGTTGCAGCCGCCGGCAAAGGCGGAACCGATGCCCATGAGCACACCGGCCACCAGGCCCTTGACCATCTCCAGAACCGGCGGGATGCGGATGTCGAAGTTATCCCCCAGGTTGGCGGAAACAAAGGCCCCGGCCACAAAGCCGATGCCGATCACCGAGCCGGAATCGAGCAGGGCGCTCTTGGGGGCCGCAGCTTCCCACAGACCCAGCTTGTCCCAAAAGCCAAGACCGTAGATGATCCACTCACCCCAGTTGCGGATGGCGCCAACCGCGCCCCAGGGCCTTGCCCAGACAAGAATCAGCACACTCAAAAAGGCAACGATGATCCCGGACGTCATGGAATTCCACTCGTCCTTGCACAATTTTTTATACAGCCCTTTGACCTTGCTCCCCATAACGCTTTCTTCGCCCATCCCAGACCTCCTCATCCCATTTTTTCCAAATAATTACGTAGCGATAAGTAATTCAACAAAAAACCGGAAAATCTCCGTTCATCCTTTCTTAAAAAGAACCGTGATCCTGTACCGATACCCCCTTTACCCGCGCCATAAAATTTTGTCAAGTTTGGCAAAACATTTTCCCGGCGTTTCCGCCATAATTCCCTCGAATTCCGACAAGAACATATCCCCTAATCTTCCTGATAAATGGTCTCTTTTCCCCCCTTGCCACCCATGAACCGTCATTCATAAATTCCCTTGACATGCCCCATGAATATTGGTAGAGACCCAATGTTACATGAAAGAGCCTTGGTTTTTTTGTGTGAAAAATCCTCCCCAAGGCGCGGAAGGATGTGAGCTAAAACGCAGCGTAAAATCTGCTGCCGCTTATTTTTACTTTGAAAAATTACCCCTACACTCTTTTCTAAGGAGAAAACCATGAGCGATGATGTCAAAGTAGCCCCGGATGGTATCACCCCGACCCGCACCCTGGATGCAAAAGGCCTGAGCTGCCCCATGCCCCTGTTGCGCACCAAGAAAGAAATGGATAAGATCAACGCCGGCGAGATCCTGGAGATCCTCGGCACCGATCCCGGCTCCCGCAACGACCTGCCCGGCTGGTGCACCCGTTCCGGCCATATTTACCTGGGCGAAAAGGAAGATTCCGGCTTCATCCGCTTCTACCTCCAGAAAAAATAGGCTTTTTACTCCACACGAAGCGGCGCAGGCACACGCTCTGCGCCTTTTAATTTTGCATCAGGAGACAGGAAATGGCTAAAAGTTTAGGTATTTTTGTTACCTCTCCCCAGCACATGCGCCATGTCATGGGGATCACCAAGGCCGCCAAGGCCAAGGGTTCCAAGGTAAAGGTTTTCTTCAGCTGGTTCGGCGTTCATCTGACCAAGTGCAAAGAGTTCCCTGAGCTTTGCGAACTGGCAGACGACGTGTCCATCTGCGTGGACAGCTACAAGAACGCAGGCTATGATCCCGCCGATATTCCCAAAGGGCTTGAGGCCAAGAAGATGGCCACCCAGTCCCAGCATGGCGAAATCATCGAAGACTACGAATGCTACCTGACCTTATAAGGAGAGAACCATGTCCAAGAAAGTAGGTTTTCTGTTAGTAAACAAGGAGTACACCCTGGACGGCATCCGCTCCACCCTGGGCCTGGCCGTCGAGAACATGTACTCGTATGCCTATGTCATGAACAACGAGCTTGCCGACCTGAGCGACTACCACAAAGAGAACATCGAGTGGGTTCGCGACATGGAAGGCGAGGTCTACAGCACCGTGGACGCCAATGTCGAGAACCACGGCATGGTCAAGATCACCCTTGAGGAGATCGGCAAGCAGCTGCGCGACCT
>JAPLJH010000088.1 GCA_026388695.1 Deltaproteobacteria bacterium
CTTCCGGCCCACAAGCGCCAGCCGCCTAAAATACAGGTACTACCACAAACATCGCGGCTTCGTGGAGGCCTTTGAAGAGTCCCTCTGTGTTGGCTGCGGTCGCTGCGGGGCAGCCTGTCTTGCCGACATCACCCCCCCGGCGGTCATCGCCAGCGTCCGGGGCAAGGAGTAAGCCATGCAGAACAAACTCCATTTCATCGACATTCTCGGCCAGGCCTCAGGCTCACATCGCAAGCAAGACCCTGACAGCTTCGAGTACACCCTGCCCGCCGAGATCACCAGCATCTACCCGCTCACCGCCACGGAAAAGCTCTACCAGATCCAGATCATCGACCCCGACCAGCGCAACCGTTTTGCCTTTAAGCCAGGCCAGTTCGTGATGCTAGAACTGCCGGGAATCGGCGAAGCGCCCTTCTCCATTTCCTCTTCCCCGGTGCGGCACGGCGACCTTGAGCTGTGCATCCGGGCGGTGGGCAATTTCACCAATTTTCTGGACCGGGTGGAGCGGGGCACCAGGGTAGGGATCAGCGGACCGTTTGGCACCTCTTTCCCCCTGGAGAAGATGCAAGGCAACGACATCCTGCTCCTCGGCGGGGGATTAGGCATCGTGCCCCTGCGCTCACCCCTGCTGGCCGTGCTGGAAAACCGGAGCCGATACGGACGGGTGGACATCATGTACGGCGCCAAAACCCCGGCGGAACTGCTCTTCACCTACCAATACGAGGAATGGAAACGCTTCGACATCAACCTCGGCATCACGGTGGACAAAGCGGACAAGGGCTGGAAGGGCCGCACCGGCCTGATCACCGAACTCCTAAAGGAACGCATCGCCCAGACGGCAAGCCTGCGGGACAACACCTACGCCATTGTCTGCGGCCCGCCGGTTATGTTCCATTTCGTCTGCAAGATGCTGACCGAGGCCGGGTTGCCCATGCAGAAGATGTTCGTTTCCCTGGAGCGCCGCATGCACTGCGGCCGAGGCAAATGCTGCCGTTGCAACATCGGCTCGACTTACACCTGCCTGGACGGCCCGGTTTTCGATTACTGGTCGGTGATGAACCTCAAGGAGGCGATCTGAGATGAGCGAACCACTCTCCTACCTTGGCGTCCCCCTTGCCCGGCCAAAGGTCGGGTTCTTCGAACTCAGCTCCTGCGAGGGCTGCCAGTTGCAGCTTTTGAACAACGAGGCCACCCTGCTCGATTTTCTCAATCTGGTGGAGATCGTCAACTTCCGCGAAGGCATGAGCGAACGCGCCGACACCTACGACATCGCCTTTGTCGAGGGCAGCGTCACCCGCAAGGATGAAATCGCCCGCCTCACCGAGATTCGCAAGAACGCCAAGATTCTGGTCGCCCTTGGCTCCTGCGCCTGTTTCGGCGGGGTCAACCAGTTGAAAAACCGTTTCCGCGACCTGGACTGGGTCAAGAAAGAGGTATACGGCGACTTTCCCATCGAGACCATGGAGGTGCATCCGCTCAAGGATTTTGTCCAGGTGGACCTTGAGATCTTCGGCTGCCCCATCAAAAAAGAAGAGGTCGAGAGAATCGTCACCGATCTGGTGGTGGGCAAGGCGGTGCATCACCCGGAATACCCGGTGTGCATGGAATGCAAGGCCAACGAAAACATCTGCCTGTTCGAACTCGGCGAGCCCTGCCTCGGCCCGGTCACACGGGCCGGCTGCGATTCCTGGTGCACCAGCAACCGCAGGGGCTGCTGGGGTTGCCGCGGTCCGGCGGAAGGGGCCAACCTCAAACAACTGGAAGAGATCATGCATACCTACGGCTTTAGCAGCGAGACCATCCTCGACCGGTTGGAATGTTTTGGCGGCTTTGCCTCTTTCGCTGACGCAGTCCGCTCCCCATCCCCAAACAAAAAAACCACGGCCAGGAGGAAAAAATCATGAAGCTCTCCTGCGAGGTCAATGTCCACCACCTGACCAGGGTGGAAGGCCACGGCAACATCAACATCAGCATCAAGAACGGGGTGGTCAAAAAGGCGCAATGGGAAGTCATCGAAACCCCCCGTTTCTTCGAGGCCATGCTGGTGGGCAAGCACTGGGAAAACGCGCCCTATATCTGCGGGCGGATTTGCGGGATCTGTTCCATCGGCCATACCCTGGCCAGCATCCGGGCCGTGGAAAACGCCTTTGGCATCACCCCCTCGACCCAGACTGCAAATCTCAGGCTCCTGCTCAAGCACATGGAAACCCTCCAGAGCCATATCCTGCATCTGTACTTTCTGGCCGCCCCGGATTTCCTGGGCGTTGGCAGCGTGCTGCCCCTGGCCAAGACCCATCCAGAGGTGGTGCAGCGGGCCTTGCGCCTCAAGCTGCTGGCCAACGATGCCTGCGACATCATCGGCGGCAGACGGTTGCACCCGACCCGCACCGTGGTGGGCGGCTTCACCATGTTGCCGGAAAAAGGGGAGCTGGAAAAAATCCGCCAGCGGCTGATGGCCTCGGTTCCCGATCTCCTGGCCTCGGCGGAACTGTTTAAAACCTTTGCCATCCCCGACTTCACCCGGGAAACGGAATTCGTCTCCCTCAAGGGCGAAACCAACTATCCCTTTATCGGCGGCGGACTGGTTTCAACGGACGGGGTCGTGAAAAAAGAGCACGAATACCGGGCCATGACCAATGAATACTGCAAGAAAGGCTTTACCTCCAAGCTGAGCAAATTATCCCGCCCCTCCTTTGCCGTGGGCGCCCTGGCCCGCCTGAACAACAACTTTGCCCTGCTCCACCCCACCGCACGGGAGATCTCCAAATTTCTCGGTCTTGTCCCGGTGAACCACAACCCGTACATGAGCAATGTGGCTCAGCTGGTGGAATGCGTGCAGGTGGTGCTCGATTCCGTGCAGCTCATCGACGCCCTGCTGGGCAGCCCCTGGCAGGAGGCGCGCCAGCCGGTAAAGGCGAAACAAGGCGAAGGGGTTGGCGCGGTGGAGGTGCCCCGGGGCATCCTCTATCATTATTATAAATTCGACAAAGACGGCAAGGTGATCAAGGCGGATTGCGTCATCCCCACCAGCCAGAACCACGCCAACATCCTGCACGACATCGAGGCGCTGGCCAGCCAGTATGCCAAAACCGGAAAGAAAGATCGGGAGATCGAGCTGTTGGCCGAAATGCTGGTACGGGCTTACGATCCCTGCATCTCCTGCTCGGTGCATTAGCCATCCACCCGGCCATGACTTCCAGAAACTCGCAGGCAAAATTGCGGCGTTCTCCGCACAAAAAATAATTCCAAATCTCCCGCAACCGGGTATGATGTTCAGTATTTCATAAGGGATTTATACGCATGCCAACTGACAATTCTACAGACACCAGCGATCAGAATCGCCGGGAAAATTTCCGGATTGATGATCTCCTGGCAACATCGGTGCAAAAAATCGAGAACGGGGTCATGCCCGTGGCCAGGATTATTCCCGTTGCCCTTTCCGACTCCGGCAGGCTTGGGGCAGGACTGAAAGCTCTTCCCCATGAAATCGATCCATCCTTTGCCCTGATGCTCCTTGAGGCCAGCGCCAAGCTGGATCTCCTGTTTGAGTTCTACAAAATGCCCCGCTACAACGAGGCAAAAGACCCCAAGCCCACCCTGACCCAGTTGCTTTTCCAGATCAACACCAAGCTGGACAGCCTCCTTGATTTTCATCTTGTTGCCAGACGGCAGGAAACAACTCGGGTTGGCGAGGTAAGCCTGAGCGCCAGCGGAATCAAGCTTATCTCCCATGAGACGCTTGCGGCTGGGGATATTGTCGAAGTCCACATGCTTCTCTACACGGACCAACCCTGCTGGGTCGTGGTCGGCGGTTCGATTGCCCGGGCAAACCCGCTCCCGGAGGGCGGCTGCCAAGTGGCTATCCAGTTTGCCACGACAAATGCGGCAATCGAGGATGCCATTGCCACCTATGCCCTCAGAAAACAAAAAGAACAACTTATCAATCAGCGCTGGTTGGAGTCCTAACCTTTCCGGTTTCGGCGGGAGAAATCCTGCGCCAGTAGCTCGACATCAACCCAATACGCATTCCATGGGGAAACAGATACCAACATGTTAGCAATCATCGGCATAGTAATTGTTTTAGGGTCGGTTATCACCGGCTACGCCATGGGAAAGGGCAACTTCAGCATCCTGTTTCAGCCCGCCGAGGTAATCATCATCTTCGGTGCAGCCATCGGCGGCCTGGTTATTTCCTCACCGGGCAAGGCGTTGAAAGTCATTGTCGGGCATCTCGGCGGGATCTTCGCCGATTCCCACATGAGCAAGGCCCATTATCTGGAGCTGCTGTTGCTGATGAATGCCGTCTTCTTTAAAATCAAGAAAGAAGGGTTGGTTGCCATCGAGTCCGACATCGAAGATCATCCGAAAAGCCCCCTGTTCCAGAAATACAACAACATCATGAAAGACCGCGAGGTGGCGGAGTTCATCTGCGACACGGTCCGAACCATGCTCAGCGCCAATTACCCTGCCTATGAGCTGGACAACCTCATGGAGGTCGATCTGGAGGCCAACCAGCATGAACGGCTGCTGCCCGCCCACAGCATCTCCAAGATAGGCGATGCCCTGCCCGGCCTGGGTATTGTCGCGGCGGTTCTGGGTATTGTAATCACCATGGGATACATCAACGAATCCGCCGAGGTTCTGGGCCACCATATCGGCGCCGCTCTGGTCGGTACCTTCTTTGGCGTACTTGCCTGCTACGGCTTTGTCGGGCCCATGGGAACCAAGCTGGAACACCATGCCCAGGAGCGGGAAGCCTATCTGCGGGTAATCAAAACCTCCCTGTTAGCCGCCTATTCCACCAGTTTCATGGTGCAGTTCGCCGTTGAGGCTGGCCGACGCGCCATCCCCGGAGACGATCGTCCCTCCTTTGCCGAGGTTGAGGAGGCCATCAAGAAATGGAAGACAAAAGCATAATCATAAAGAAGGTCAAGAAGGTCCAGGGCGCCGGCGCCCACGGCGGCAGCTGGAAGGTGGCCTTTGCCGACTTCATGACGGGGATGATGGCTTTTTTCCTTCTCATGTGGCTGGTCAACATGACCACCAAGCCGCAAAAAGAAAAACTTGCCCATTATTTTCAGGAATACAGCATCTTTGCCGAGGGTGGCGCGGGCGGAAGCGCGGAGATGATCGCCACGGAGCAAGCCCAGACCGAGGCCCAAATCACCGTCACCCAAGCCCCGGCAGCCGCCGGGGCAACAACGGAAGGGGAAGGAACCACCGCTGGTCTGGAACGCCTCAAGGACCAACTGCAAAAGGAAATCGAGCAACGGCTTGCCGACCTCAAGGACCAGGTGCGCATCGCCGTATTCGAAGGCGGGATCAAGGTGGACATCATGGACAAGGAGGGAAACCCCATGTTTCCCTTGGGCAGTACGACGCTCACCGAAAGCGGTCAGAAAATCCTGAAGGTGCTCTGCGACAACATCAAGAACACCTCAAACCGCATTGAAATCGAAGGCCATACCGATGCGGTAACCTACGCCAAAAAAGAATTCGGCAACTGGGAGCTTTCCACCTCCAGGGCCTCTGCCGCACGGCTTGAGGTGGAGAAAAACGGCATCCCGTCCAGCCGCCTCCTCCGGGTCTCGGGCTATGCCGCCACCGAGCCGATCATCAAGGAAAACCCTTTTGACCCCCGCAACCGGAGAATAAGCCTGCGCCTCTACCCCGATAAAACAGGGACATCTCCCGCCCAAACCCAACCACAGCCCCCGATCCAGGTTCAACCGCCGCAACCGCAGGCCCCGGCCCCGGCTGCTCCCCAAGTCACACCGCAGGGCGCACCCCTGGTTCAGCCCGCACGGATGAAATAGCTAAGACGAAGCTTACTTACCAGGCAGATCAGCAGCAGGAGCCGCCGCCCGGTTTGCCCTCAAGCGAACAACAGGCTTCGCTGCTGCGGCCCAGCATGGTATTGAATACCGCCTGGGCGCAGCCCACTCCGCTTTGCACCCAAATCGCCCCAACCGGGCAATTCATCATGCAGGCCCCGCACTCCATACAAGCGTCTGGTTCGCTGATCCGCACCTTCTTGCTGTGCGCAAAGGCAAAAACCTCCTGCGGACACACCGTCAGACACATACCGCAGCCGATGCAGGCCTCCTGCTCAAGCCGCAGGGTGGCAACCCCCTTGAGATATAACAGCCTTCCCGTTTCCTTCATTGCAGCCTCCTTGCCCAAACCAGCAGAAGCAACCCGCATAGTACCGCGGCAACTTGGAGCGGCACGGCAAGACGCATCTCCTTTTTCACCCCGGAAAGCGAGGTGTAGGTCGAGGCTCCGGTAAATTCCATGCCGAGAAAGGAAGCAATGGCAGGGATGAGCAGCAACCAGGCCAAAGCGGTAAGGGTGTTGCCCGATGCCCCTGACCGGGAGAAAAAGACCGAGAGAAATACCAGGGCAGCCATGAGGCCAGCTGCTCCCCCCTTCAGGGAAAAGGCACGGCCAGGCAGCACCGGCAATAGCAAGGGGGTCAACACCGTCCCGGCAACGACGCCGCTCCACAGGCCGGCCATTGTCCAACCACCGCCATGCGCCCGCACATTTTCCCAAAATGAGGCCGGACCAAATAGGCCGCTCGCTCCATACAACAAAACAGACAGGGGCAGCGCCCATTTCATGGCGATAACGAATTCCACCGGAACCAAGACCGCGCGTTCCGACAGGGAAAAAGTCTTGCGTCGCATCGCCTGGGTGGCCTGCATCCCACAAGCCAAAAACTCTGGCAGATGCCGGGCCATGACCGGCCCGTACACCACACTAAACCCGCTCTGTTGCTTCACCGCATGCGCCGCAATACCCGGCGCGCCGAGCTGGGGCACAACAAGCCTGCGATGCCGAACCAGTTGGACAAGCCGGTTCGCAGCCACCTGGGCACAGAGCGCGGCCGTGCCAAAGGTTCCTTTGCCAGCCGCGCACCAGACATTGATCCCGTTGGTGTCAAGAACCAGAATCCAGGCGTCCTGCCAAGTGAGGGCCGCACGCAGATGGTCGAAGCTCAACTTGTAATTGGCCGTGACCAGAACAGGTGAATCCTCCTGGGGAGCGCCAACGGCGTACAGGCCAGGTTCAACGGTATATTGCATCCGCTTAAAGCCCAAGCGAACCCGGAGCGCGCCCCAGCGGTCCCGCCCGGTAAGCGCGGTGGCGACCTGCGGCACCGGACCCACCGGGGTCTCAAGCACGCCGATCACAAAGGCTTGCCCGGCTATGGCCACTCCTACCCGAGGAGGAATCTTCGGGCCTCAACAGCTTTGCTGGCTGCCGGGTAAAATGCCTTCAGTTTGATCTATCTCTCTTTCCTCCGCAATTTTTTCCCTAGGCATGGCCCCTAAGATTGTGCCATTGTGTCACGGCACCTAAAAAAGGAAGGACCAGATATACTTGCCTGCCGTGAAAAGCAGGCACACCACCAGAATCCATTTGATGAATTTGGCAGGCACGAACTTTTGTAGCCTCGCTCCGCAATACATGCCCGCGAAGCCACCGATTCCGAAGAGAAAGCCCAGAAGCCAATCCGGGGCGATGACCATGCCGGGATAGTGGGGCGCAAGAATTTGGTAAAAGACCACCCCGGCCACCGAGGTTACAAAGGTTCCCATCAGGGCCGCTCCGGCCACGGCATAGACCGGCATCCCGAAAAAGCTGACGAGAAACGGGGCAATAATCGCCCCGCCACCGATGCCATACACCCCCCCCACCATGCCAACAATGAGACTTAAGGCCATGAGGCCCACAGCGTTGACAGTAAAGGTTTCCCCGTAAAAATCATAGACGATCCGGGTTGGGGTCCATTGCCGGACCGTGACGCAGGACAAGTGCTCACAAGAGGCGGCTTCGCGCCCGGTTGCCGGGGGCTGCTTTTTGTGCCGTTGCTGGAACCGCTCCTCGACTGTGGGAGTGCCCTCTTTTCTTTTTTTGAATGCCAGTTCTTTCAATAACCTTCCGCCCATATAGAGGAGGACCAGCCCGGCAAAGAGCTTGAAATTTTTTGGGTCGGGCAGGTATTTGATCCGGACAATGGCCCCGACAAAAACTCCGGGCAGAGTGCCGATGATCACGACCCAGGTCAGGGGCCAGAGCATCCGGCCTTCCTTGATGTAGCGGTACACGCCGCTGGGGATAGCCACGATATTGAACAACTGATTGGTCGAGCTGACAGCCGGACTGGTGAACCCCAGCACACTAACCTGAAAGGGCAACAACAAGAAGGCTCCGCTCACCCCGCCCATGGAAGTAAAAAAAGAGATGACAAAAGCAACCAGCGGCGGAACCAGGGGATTGACTTCGATATTGGCGACGGGGAAATACATCAGCGGTTCTCCTTATCGGAAGTTTTTTTTCAACATTGCGTCCACCACCTGACGAACTTTTGTCAAGCTTCGGTCAACCGGACAGCTTGATTTTATCTCTATACATCATGATGAATTATTTTGTCCAGCCTGGGCGGTGAGGGATATTTACAAAAGGAGCATAGACACTGTGGCGCCTCCAAGGACCACCCAAAGAAGATCAATTTTTTTGGACAAGGCTCCGAAAGCTGCTGCGGCAAGGAGTAAGTGTGGCCAGTCCCAGTGGACATGCAGGGCAAAACGAATTGTGACCGTAAAAAGCAGGCCGACAAAAGAACAGAGGATGCCGTCAATGGCTTGGCTGAACCTGCGGGAGGCACGTAGCCGGGAAAAGTGGGGAGCGATTCCTATTAGCAACACCAAGGAGGGGAGGAACATACCCACTGTGGCGATAAACGCGCCTATAAAACCATGAAGCAGGTAGCCAACAAAAGTTGCCGTGATCACTATGGGGCCGGGGGTGAGCTGCCCCAGAGCGATACCGTCCAAAAAGGTCGAGGCATCCAGCCAGGCGCGGGCTTCAACGATTTCATGAAATAACAGAGGTACCGAGGCAAAGCCGCCGCCAAAGGCCATGAGATCGACCCTAACCATGAGCAGGGCCATCTGCGCGAGATCGTAGCGAAAAAAAGAGAGCAGAGTAAAGCCTACAGCAGTAGCCACCAGCAGGGAGAGAAATGGAAGGGTGGTTGAGGGCAAGTGTGTCCGGGGGGCTTCCGGCTGTATAACTGGTTGTCCGTTGTTCAGCACCAAGCTCAACAGTGCGGCAAGACTCAATATAAGGATCGGATGAGCCGCAAGCCCAAACAACCCCGCCGCCACGAGAGCCACAGCGCCATGTTGCCAACGGATAAGAAAATTTTTACCAAAGGAAATGGCTGCGTTGGCGACGACGGCGACAATAATGACCTGTAAGCCGCTAAAAGCAGCCACCACAGTGGGCAATGAATGGGTGCTGCTATAGAACACCGAGAGTGCCAGCATAAAAAAGAAGGCTGGCAGACCGAAGCCAAGATAGCCTGCGATGGCCCCCTGCACTCCTCGGAGCCGCAGGCCAACATAGGCGGCCATCTGCATGGCGGTGGCACCGGGAATCGTCTGACAGAGCGCTACGCCATCCCGAAAAGTTTCCTTGTCGAGCCAGCGTTCCCGCCCTACTACCAATTCACGGATGTGGGCAATCATGGCTGGACCGCCAAAGGCTGTTGTTCCCAGCCGCAGAAAGGAGAAAAATAACCGGACCAGTGATGGGGAATGCCGGGGCGGTTGCTCATGGGAAGTTTGCATGGCAGAAAATCCTATTGGGCAGAAAGGTAGAGCTTGCTGCAATCTGTCATCTATCATGTTTCGCCGCCCGCAACAACGGCAAGAATTGATGTTCTTCACTATGGATTATATGATGAACTTACTCTACGATGGTTTTGTGATCAAAAAAATGAATGGTGTTGAAACAAGAAAGGACAATTGTTCTTCCAGAAGAACTGTAGACAGGTATTTAATGAACAAAAAAATACGCCATATGACTCAAATCATATCCCATGTGACCGCATTGTGGTATGCATGACCCATGAATCGCTCCTTGTATGATTTATTATGGGAATTAGCGCCACCGGAACTCCTGGAGTATCCGGCAGACGGGACCATTTTTCGAGACGGTGATCGGGCAACGGCGATCTTCTCCCTTAAAAGCGGGCGTGCTCGACTGGTGCGTTTTACCTCCGCAGGCGACATGCTGACCATGTACACCGCCAATCCCGGCGACCTTCTCGCTGAGGCGGCCCTTTTCGGCGACCACTACCATTGCTGGGCGCAAGCCGATATCCCGAGCGTCATCGCCCGTCATGACAAAGAGACCCTGCTTCGGGTTCTGACCGCCGACCCTCAGGCCATGCTGCGCTATGCCGCCCTGTTAAGCCGACAATTGCGCGATCTTCGGATGCGTCTGGAACTGCGGTCAATTCGCGCCGCCGAGGACAGAGTAAAGCAATATCTACAGCTCGCCGCCGATCCGGCCAACGGCAGAGTGGAGGAGATCGGCACATTCAAAGACCTGGCTGTCCGGCTGGGCTTGGCCCACGAAACCCTCTACCGCGTCTTGGCTTCCCTTGAGAGACAAGGAGTTATCTGTAGAGATGCTCTGGGCATCATTCTTACCATGGGAGAGCGGCCATGAAAAAAACCGCAGTGGATTTGATATGAAAAAAATAGTCATTGCCCTATCTCTTTTTTTGCTCTGCGTGACGTCGGCCATGGCCGCGGAACCGCTTACCCTGGCCGAGGCTCTGACAACCGCGAAAAAAAATCATCCCCAGATCGAAGAGGCGGCCGCAAACCTGACCGCCACGGATGCCCGGCTGGGTCAGGCCATGGCCAATTACTGGCCGCAGATCAACCTGGCTGCGGACTGGACCAAGGGAGACACCTATCTGACCACCCTGGGGGCCATCCGGGAAACCGAAATCTCCTCCACCGCCGTGGTGGTTCGACAGAACATCTATGATTTTGGCCGCACAGCAGGCGCTACTGCGGCAGCCCGCGGGGTCAAGGCCGCCGCAGCCGAAGGGCTCGCCACCAGCCGCCAGGATGTAACCTTTCGGCTCAAGACCGCCTGGTATCTGGTGTTTGCTGCAGAACAGCAGGTGGAGGCCAGTAAAAAGACCGTGGCCGCTCGCGAAGCACTTACCCGCCAAGCCACGGAGTTTTTCAAGCATGGGACCCGCTCCAAGGTGGAAGTTGCCCGCGTCGAGGCCACGCTGTTTGCCGGAAAAAGCCTGCTGATCCGGGCCGAGAACAACCGCGATCTTGCCAGGCTGGAACTGGCCAACGCCATGGGCGTGATGAGCCTCGACGACCGGCCTCTTCTGGAAACCGAAACCGCTGCCAGCCCAGTCCCTGAAAATCTCACCGCTCTACGGGACGAGGCGCTAAACGGCAGAAGCGAGATGAAGCGGCTTGCCGCCCTCCGGGACGCGGCCTCCGGCTCCCTGCGATCCGCGAAAAGCGGCTATCTCCCCAGCCTCTCCGGCACAGCAAGCTACGGCGAAGCTGCCCAGAGCATGCTGCCCGAGGGCAAGGTCTGGGCGCTGGGGGTCAATCTTTCCCTGCCGGTCTTTTCCGGATTCGCCACCCAAAATCAGGTGCGGGAGGCAGACGCGCAGATCCAGGGGGTGGAAGCCCAGCAGAAGACCTTGCGGATGCAGATCGGCAAGGAGGTGGAATCCGCCTGGCTGGGAATCAAGGAATCCCGTGCGCGCTTTGAGCAAAACATCAAGGAAACGGCGGCGGCCCAGGAAAGCCAGCGGCTGGCCATGGAACGCTACCGGGAAGGATTGGGAACCATGGTCGAGGCCATCGACGCCCAGGCCCAGGCCCTGAACGCGGAAACCGCCCGGATTCAGGCGGGATACGATGAAAAAATCGCCCTGGCCAGACTGGACCGCGCCCTGGGCAAAGAATAGAGCAGGATAGGGAGAACACCGATGCAACCTCTGGCAATGCTGAAACACAAAAAAAACCGCTTCATCCTGCTTGGCGTAATCATAGCCGCCGCCCTTTTCCTGCGGCTCGTTGTCTTTGGCTCGCCGAAGATAGCGGTTGTCCACGTGGAAAAACGGGATCTGGTCGCTCAGGTGTATGGCAACGGCACGGTTGAGGCCAAGGTGGTGGTCAACATCGCCAGCAAGATCACCGGCCGGATCGTCGAGGTCAACGCGGACCAAGGGGATACGGTCAAACGGGGGCAGGTCCTGGCAAAACTGGACTTGAGCGAATTGCAGGCCCAGAATCGGCAGGCCGAGGCCAGTTTGGCGCTGGCGACAAAGAATGCGACCCGGTTCAAGGCCCTGGCTGCCAAGGAACTGGTTTCGGCGCAGGAGGCGGAACAGTATGAAACTGCCTATCTGTTAGCCAAGGAGGCGGTGGTCGCAACTCGCTCCCGGTTGGCAGATGCCACCATTGTGGCACCGGAGGATGGCGTTATCATCCGACGCGATTTGGAGCTGGGCGCCACAGTGACTGCTGGGGTGCCGATCTTTCTGATGGCCAACCCGGAAACCGTGTGGGTCAAGGCCAATGTGGACGAATCCCAGCTCAAGGGAGTGGTGCCAGGGAAACCGGCAACCATCACCCTCCGTTCCGCGCCGGGCGAGAAATTTTCCGGCCAGGTAGCGCGCCTTGCCTGGGAAAGCGACCGGATCACCGAGGAACTTGAGGTGGACGTGGCCTTCACCCCGGCCTTGACGCACTTCCGCTTGGGCGAGCAAGCCGAGGTACTGATCGCGGCAGGCGCACGGCAGGGAGCGCCCTCCATCCCCAAAGCCGCGCTGATTACCAAAGGAAAACAGCGCGGAGTCTGGGTGGTGGAAGGCAATCGCCTCCGCTTTCAGGAGGTTGGCGTGGGGCTTGAAGACTCCAAGTTCAGCGAAATCACCAGCGGCCTGGCCGGAAACGAATCAATAGCCCTTACCGCCCCAGAAAAAATGTCCCAGCTCGCCGAAGGCCAGAAGGTCCGGGTAGGCAAATGAATCTGGCCCTGCGCGACATCCGGCATAACAAAAGCCGCTTTATCCAGACTTGCCTCGGCCTTGGCCTGCTCCTCGGAGTGGTAATGAGCATGGGCGGCATCTACCGGGGCCTGTTCACCGATGCCACCGCTGTCCTGAACTCTACAGCAGCGGACCTCTGGGTGGTGCAGCAGGACACCAGCGGCCCCTTTGCCGCCACCTCGCGCATCCCGGAAGACATCAAATATCGAATTCGAGCAGTGCCCGGCGTGGCGCAGGCCTCGGCCCTGTCGTTTCAAAATATCCAGAGCGAGCGCAACGGCAAGCCCTTCCGTTTCTTCCTCATAGGGTACGAACTGGACGGCATGGGCGGGCCACCCAGCATTGTGGACGGACGGCCTATTGGCCAAAAGCATTACGAGATCGTGGTGGACCGCGCCATGAAGATTGCCCTGGGCGAACAACTCCGCCTGGCAGGCGACGACTACACCGTGGTCGGCCTTACCGCCAAGATGGTTTCCTCGGCCGGCGACCCGGTGGCCTACGTGACCCTGGCCGACGCCCAAAAGATCCAGTTCAAGGATGACAACAACGCCATCCGCAACAGCCGCGAAAAACTCGCAGACCAGCTCAGCCGCCTGCCCTTTCTTTCCGCACACCAGGCCAACCAGCTCACCCCGCAGATCGCAGACATCGTCGGCTCGACCCATATCGCCAACACCGTGGTGGCACGGCTCGCCCCAGGCGCAAACCTTGCCCAGGTCCAGGAGCGGATCAATCGCTGGAACCATTTTCGGCCCCTGACCGGTAAGGACCAGGAACGCATCCTCACCGAGGGCATGATCAAAAAAGCCAAGATGCAGCTCGGCCTGTTTCGGGCCATCCTGCTCGTCATCTCCGGGGTCATCATCTCGCTCATCATCTACACCATGACCCTAGACAAGCTGCGGGTGATCGCCACCCTCAAGCTAATCGGTACCAGAAACCGGGTGATCGTCGGCCTGATCCTCCAGCAATCGCTGCTCATGGGGCTGATCGCCTACGCCATCGGCTTCACCCTGATCGGCCTCACCCACGACAAATTCCCACGACGGGTTGATCTGGTGGCCATCGATCTCCAGCTTCTCTTCGGCATCGTGATCCTGATCTGCATCGGCGCAAGTCTGGTGGGTATCCGCAAGGCCATGCGGGTAGAACCGGCGGAGGCCTTGGGAGGATGACGATGTACGCGGTGCAGATTGAGGGATTGACCAAGATTTACGGCAGTGGCGACAACGAGGTCGTGGCCCTGGCCGACGCCACCTTCGACGTGGTGCCCGGAGAGCTGGTGGCCATTTTAGGACCCTCCGGCTCCGGCAAGACCACGCTCCTGACCACCATCGGCTTGGTCACCGAGCCGACCAGGGGACGAGTGGTGCTGGACGGGGAGCTGATCGCCGACGGAGGCTGGCCGCCTGGCCTTGACCTCAAGCGGGTCCGGCGGGAAAAACTGGGCTTCATCTTCCAGTCCCACAACCTGATCCCCTTCCTCACTGCGGTGGAAAACGTGATGATTGCCCTGGAGAACAACGGAGTGGGAAGCAAGGAAGCACGGGCGCGGAGCATTGAGATTCTGAAAAACCTGGGCCTTGGCCACCGCCTCGACCATTATCCCGCCCTGCTTTCCGGCGGCGAATCGCAACGCACCGCCATTGCCAGGGCCTTGGCCAACCGGCCTAAAGTGATCCTGGCCGACGAACCCACCGCCGCCCTGGACACGGAAAACGGCAAACACGTCATGGCCCTGCTCAAAAAACTGGCGGTGGAAAACAACTCCGCCATTCTGGTGGTCACCCACGACCAACGGATGGTGGAGGGCTTTGACCGGATCTTTACCTTCAGCGATGGACGGATTGTTGACGAGAAGCGGAACTGAGGCGACTTAAGCGACAAACGCCCTGGCAAGCAAGAATCTTAGAATGACGAAAAAATTATTTCTTCAGTTGAGCAAGGTCCGGTATCAGTTTCACCAAGCCAGACCCATCGCTGTTCATTATCCACATCCTTGGGCCTTCGTCTTTTGTTTCGCTGGCAAGGAAGGCTATACGGGTTCCGTCATAAGATAGAGTTGGTTGGGCAATGTGTGTAAATCGCCGGTTGGTGAGTCGTTTGACGGTTTCGCCGGTCTTGATAAAAAGATCGTAATTATACAGCCCGGCGATGCCATCCATCTTACTTGTTTCCGAAAGAAAAAGGATCGCGCCTTCCTTTGAAACTGAAGGGTCCGTAGAATACCAGCCGTGTATGAACGCCGGAGTCAGGGCACTCCCTCCTTCACCCATGATATATATGGCCTTATCCGCATGTTCCTGACCTCGATGAATGCAAGAAAATATAAACCTTTTGCCGTCAGCCAGATAATAAGGCCGAGACATTTCATAAAAGGCATAGCTGGTAAGCCGACGATCCTGTCCTGTTCCTATCTCCACTTCATACGCATCCCAGTGCGACAGCATCTCGCCCCCCATGCTCCGTTGCCGCAATACGCTGGCGCGACTGAAGATGACCCGTTTGTCATCCGAAGAAAAAGAGGGGGCCGCATTCCATTCCACAACCATATCCGTTCCTGGCTGGTTCAATGCCGTGCTGTAATTGCGGGTAAGCTGGAGCAGGCCACTGCCATCCGTGTTTATGACATAAACATTGCTGTACTTATCACTGATGTTCCCGGACTTTCCCCGTTTAATGGCAGCAAAGGTTATTTGATTCCCATCATGCGAATATGATGGTGCAATGATGCTGAATTCATCACCAAGTGGATTAAAGCTGTGAAATACATGGCTTGCTATTTCATAGGTCGCAAGTTCACACACCAGGTTGTTCGCTTCATTGCCTTCACAATAATGAAAGATAAGCTTGCTGTTGTCGGGGGAGAATGACGCTCCGCCTATGCTTCTCAGTATTTGATTCGTCCCAGATGAATTGGAGTTATTGAATGACCGGATATTGCCGGATGTAAAATGTAAAATTGCGTACAAAATCGCGCCAACTATCCAGATGCTACCTATCAAGTTGAGAATACCCCGAGAAGAAAACCATTTTATCTCACGAAAGCAGAACAACTTCATACTCATCTTCCCCTTTCAGTTCTCAAAACACATCGTGCCTGGGTGTTCAATCACCTCACAAAAAGCTACTGGGACATCCTATCAATTTTTACCCTCTGCGCCAACACCTAACGCCATACTCTGTTAGGAAAACCACAAAAAAAGCCCGACCTGAAAAGGTCGGGCTTTTTTCTTGATCAACCGTGCAGGATCAATGTTTGAAAGACCGCTGCCCCGTGAACTTCATGGCCACCTGCGGCTTGGCCTCGTTGCAGGCCTGAATGGTCTCAAAATCACGCATGGAGCCGCCCGCCTGGAGAATGGCGGACACCCCCTGCCGGATGCCGACATCGGCGCCGTCGCGGTACGGGAAAAAGGCGTCGGAAATCATCACCGAACCGGGCAGCCCGGCCTTGTCCGCCTTGGTCTGCGCGTCGATCTTCTCCTGATCCGCCTTGTTCCGCTTGCCCTGTTCAATCTCCAGCGCCATATCCGCATAGGGCAGACCGAAGGTGTCGAAGCAGAGCATGTCGGCATACTTGGTATAGGCCTTGTACACCGCGATGTCGGCCACGCCGACCCGGTCCTGCTCGCCGGTGCCAATACCCACCGTGCAGCCGTCTTTCACATAGATGACCGAGTTAGAGGTCACCCCGTGCTCCACGGCCCAGCCGAAGAGCATGTCGTCGATCTCCCGCTGGGTGGGCTCACGCTCCACCTTGTATTCCTGGCCCTTTGAGGTGCTCACCGCCGACTTCAAGTCGGCCAGAGAACGGATGGAGTTTACCGCCGACTGCTGAACGATAAGCCCGCCATCGATCAGGCTCTTGAAATCCACATAGCGGTATTTCTCATACTCGGCTAGCCGGTCGATGCGGCTGATCCGTACCACCCGCAGATTTTTCCGGGCCGCAAGAATCTCCAGGCTTCCTGCTTCAAATTCCGGGGCGCAAACCACCTCCAGATAGTTGTTGCTCAAAAGCTCAGCGGTTTCCTTATCGCAGGGCCGGTTAAGGATAACGGCTCCGCCAAAGGCAGCGATGCGGTCGGCCCGGTTGGCCCGGTCATAGGCGCGGGCCAGGGTTTCGCCATAAGCGGCACCGCAGGGGTTGTTGTGCTTGAGGATAACCGCAGCAGGCTTGCCCATCAGGTATTTGATGATGTTCAGGCCGTTATCGATATCGGTGAGGTTGATCTTGCCGGGATGCTTACCAACCTGGAGCATGTCCTCAACCTTAATCCCGCTCACCAGCCCCTTGCCCGGCTCAATGAAGCGGCAGTCGCCCAACACCAGATTGCCGTTGGTCAGCTCGTAGAGGGCCGCCTCCTGATCAGGATTTTCGCCATAACGCACCCCCCGCTCATCAACGCTTCCATCCTCGGCCACGATCTTCCAGGTTTTCTTCCGGTACATCAACTCCTGGTCGCCAAAGGTGATTTTCATCTCCATGGGGAAGTGGTCACCAAGAATTGTGGTGTACATTTTTTTCAGATCTGCCATTGGGTTCACCCTCCGTCCTTATTGTTACGCATATCGTTCAGGCAGCCTGCTGCCTGTCTCCTTGCACTTGAAAAACAGCATCCCAATCCTTGCGCACCGGATCAAAGCCCTTCTGCTGGATGACGGCGCTCACCTCGGCCAGACTCCGGCTGTCCCCTACCTCAAACTGCTCCCCGCCCGCATCGGCCAAGCCGTATCCGCCCGGAGCGGTACAAGAGCCCGCCGAATAACGGGTCGGACCAAGACCGATCATTCCGTCGCGAAACCTGGCCTCCTCCCTGGTTGAAAGGTACAGGCCCACATCCGGATCGAAAATCCGCAGGGCAAAGATCATCTGACTGAGATCTCTCTCGCTCACCGGCAGCAACGGTTTAAACTCCCCTTGCGCCGGACGCATCCGCGGAAAAGAAACGGTAAGCCCGGTGCGCCAGTAATTCTTCCTCAGCCAGGCAAGATGCTGGCCTAAGGCCAGTCCTTCCGCCCGCCAGTCCGCAAGGCCAAGGAGAGCGCCGATTCCGACCTCCCGCATCCCGGCGGCCGCAGCCCTGGCCGGAGTTTCCAGGCGATAATCAAAATCAGCTTTGCGCCCGGCTAGATGCACCTGTTTGTACACATCCCGATCATAGGTTTCCTGATACACAGCCACCGCAGTAATGCCGGCGCGGAAAAGTCTCGCATACTCTTCCGTTGCCAACGGCTGCACCTCAATGGACAGGGCGGCAAACCGATCGCGCAAGCGCAGGGCCAACTCTTCGAGATAGTCCACGCCAACCTTGGCCGGAGCCTCCCCGGAAACGAGGAGAAGATGACTGAATCCCCGCTGGTGCAGGATCATGGCCTCGCTTTCCGCCTCGGCAAGGGTCAAGACCCGTCTTTCAATGGTATTGTCCGCCGAAAAACCGCAATAGGCGCAGCGGTTGGCGCAGAAACTCGAGAGATAGACCGGGGCATACATCTGAATGGTTCGGCCGAAGCGCTGGCTGGTGATGGAGGCGGAACGCTTGGCCATGGCACCAAGATGCGGCTCCGCCGCAGGCGACAACAGGGCGGCAAGCCCTACCAACCCAGGACGATCGGAGTACAGAGCCCGCAAAACCTCTGCCTCGGTGGCGCGGCTGATCGCGGCCTGCAATGCGGAAAATTCTGGGATAACGAACATAGGGCTAACGCAAGAAGCCAAGCCCATCCTCGGGCGAGGAGGGGGCAGCGTCCTTACTCACTGCGCCAAGGCCTGATTCATAGGCGATCCGTCCTGCCTCCACGGCCATGGCAAAGGCTCGGGCCATCCGCACCGGATCTCCGGCCACAGCAATGGCTGTATTGACCAACACCGCGTCGGCACCCATCTCCATGGCCTCGGCCACGTGCGACGGTGCACCAAGCCCAGCATCAACAATAACCGGCACCTGGGCCTGAGCAATGATGATCTCGATCTGGAATCGGGTCAATACTCCCTGATTGGTGCCGATGGGCGAACCAAGGGGCATGACGGCAACTGCCCCCGCGTCCTGGAGGCGCAGAGCCAGGATCGGATCGGCGTTCATATAAGGCAGCACCTTGAACCCTTCCTTAACCAATTCTTCGGTGGCCTTCAGGGTCTCGATGGGGTCAGGGAGCAGGGTTCGCGGATCGGGAGTCACCTCAAGCTTGAGCCATTCTCCCCCACCGGAGGCCCGGGCCAACCGGGCAAGACGGATCGCCTCGCTTGCATCCCGTGCGCCGGAAGTATTGGGCAGAAACAGGTAGCGCTCACGGTCCAGCACGCTCATGATATCATCAGCCGGGTTGTTGAGATCAATGCGGCGCAACGCCACGGTGACCATTTCACAGCCAGAGGCGGCAAGCGCCTCCTTCATGACCTCGGGCGAAGAAAACTTCCCGGTGCCACCAAAGAGCCGTGAGCGAAATTTTCTCCCTGCAATGGTCAACATCTCAACCGCCCCCCACAAACCGTATCAATTCAAGCACCGCACCATCCTGCAATGCATGACTTCCATATTCTTCCCGGGTGAGAATCTTCCCGTCACACTCGACCACCACCGAAAGGGCATCCAGGCCAAGCTGGTTGAGATAATCCGTCACCCGAATCCCGGATGCGATCTCGCGCGCTTCACCGTTACAGAGAATCCTCATCTACTCAGCCTCATTTTCCGCTCCCAACAAGAGTCGGACCACCTGATTCGCCTGGTGGTGGGCGGCAATCCCTACGCGGGCGGCCATAAGCCCAGCTCCCGGCGCCGCAGCGCTCACTTCGTCGCCAACAAGATATATGCCTGGATACAGACGCCTAGTTCGAATCGCATTGTTCTCGCCATAGCCGGCAAGCCCCGAGGCTCCCACATAAAAAACCCCTGGGAGATGATGCAGCGCAGCCCGCAGGCCAGCCGCCTTCATGGCCGGATCATCGAAACACTCCACTAGGACATGGACACCTTTGAAGACAACGCCGATATCGTCCTCGGCCAATCTCCGGTCAATGGTGACCACGGAAACGTGGGGATTTACCCGGCGCAAGATGTCCTGAAGCGCCGTTGTCTTCTTCTGACCGATTTGGTCAACAAAATACTGCTGCCGATTGAGGTTGGTGGGCTCCACCACATCATAGTCAACAAGGAGGAGGGAACCGATGCCCATCCGGGCAAGGGCGATGGCCACCACGGAGCCAAGGCCTCCCAGTCCCATGATCCCGACCACCTTTTCCTGGAGGCATGCCTGTACGCCTGGGCTGTGCCGGGCATAGAGCAGATGCTGCATCTCGTCCGCAGAAGGCACCTTGCCCCGCTTCCACAGCCAGCATTGATCACCATCGAACAACGCGGTTTGCACGGTGGCCGGATAGCCGTTCACCAGCAAGATATCAGCGGCATCACCACCCTGCGCCCTCGCCAAGTCAGCAAGGGTCATTCCGGTATGAAAGGGGACCTCTTTTTCGTTTACCAGCAATGCCATGATGCCCTTTGGTCACCCCCTACAAAAGGAATAATACTAACCGACAGACACCAACGATGGTATATTTTTTTACCGGAACCGCCTGCCACCTCGACCACATCAATGTCAGGTTTTTTTGCAAAAAAAAGCTGGCTTGAACATTCTGTTCAAGCCAGCTTTGATTTTTCAAAAACAGGCGAAAAAACTAATTATCTTCTTTTTCCGCTTTTACAGCTTTCACTTCGCTGTAATTCACCAACTCGAGGATAGCCATTTCAGCCGCATCGCCAAGGCGATTTCCGGTTCTGATAATTCTGGTATAGCCACCGTTTCTGCTCATGTACTCATCTCTGAGTACATCAAACAACTTGGCCACAATCTTTTTGTCCTGAACAAAGGATAAGGCCTGACGCCGAGCATGAAGATCACCACGCTTAGCCAAAGTAATCATCTGATCCGCAACCTTGCGAACTTCCTTGGCCTTGGGGGTGGTGGTAATAATTCTCTCATGCTCCAAGAGAGAGGTCACCATATTGCGAACCATCGCCTGGCGGTTGGATGTTGTCCTGCCAAGTCGCTTACCTGCTTTTCTATGTCTCATAACTACCCTCTTCCCGGATTTATGACTGCTCTTCAGAGACCTTGTCTGACACGACAGGAGGCTCCCAGCCTTCTAATTTCATGCCCAACGAAAGCTCCATCTCAGACAGCAGCTGCTTGATCTCATTAAGAGATTTACGGCCAAAGTTTTTGGTCTTCAGCATCTCGGCCTCGGACTTCTGCACCAGCTCGCCGATATGACGGATATCCGCATTACGCAGACAATTCGCTGAGCGAACTGAAAGTTCCAAATCCTCGACACTGCGATAGAGATTCTCATTAACCGGCGACACGCGATCGACACGAGTATCGTCAACGGCTGGCTCAACAGATGCCTCATCAAAGGCGATAAAAACCTGCAACTGTTCTTTCATTATTTTGGCGGCATAAGCCAAGGCATCTTCAGGCCGCACGCTACCATCGGTGGTGATTTCCAAGATCAGTTTATCATAATCGGTCTGCTGACCAACACGCGCCTGACTTACAAGGGACTTCACATTGACAATAGGAGTAAAAATAGCATCAATGGGAATTACCCCGATCACCTGCTCCTCAGCCTTGTTTTTCTCTGCGGTGACATAGCCTTTTCCCCATTTCACCTCAAATTCCGCCTTGAACACGCCCTCACCGGTGATGGTGCAAATCTCCTTTTCAGGATTCATCACCTCCACCTTGCCTCCGGAGGTAATATCCCCGGCGGTAACAATGCCAATTTTGTTTTTTTCAATCTTGACGATCTGCGAGCCGGGAGTATTCAGTTTCAGGCGCACTTCTTTAAGATTAAGGATGATCTGGGTCACATCCTCCTTAACCCCTGGAATAGTTGACAGCTCGTGGAGCGCGCCATCAATTTTCACTGAAACAATAGCCGCACCCTGGATGGAGGACAAAAGAATCCTACGCAGGGAGTTCCCGATAGTCGTGGCAAAACCCCGCTCCAATGGCTGACAGGTGAATTTGCCGAAACTTTTTGTATGGCTGTCCTGGTCTACTTCCAGTCTTTCAGGAATGATAAGCTCATGCCAATTTCTGTAAAACGGATCAGACTCAAACTTTCTTGCTTTTTTCTTTCAAGGTAATGACGTCATTCACGGAAACCCGAAAAGAAGGAATGTTCACCTTCCTGCCGTTCACCTGAATATGATCGTGCCGCACCAACTGCCGTCCCTGATTTCTGGAACTTGCATAACCAAGGCGGTAGATTACATTGTCAAGACGGCTTTCCAGAAGCATCAACAGGTTTTCACCAGTAACACCCTTGATCCGCTCAGCGATCTCAAAATATTTGTGAAATTGTCCTTCCAGCATGCCATACATACGCCGGACTTTTTGTTTTTCACGTAGCTGAATGGAATAGTCAGAAACCTTGCGCACCCGGGCCTGACCGTGCTGTCCTGGCGGAAAGGAACGCCTCTCAAAGGCGCACTTGTCTGAATAGCATCTGTCGCCTTTCAAAAACAACTTGAGTTTTTCGCGCCGACACTGCCGGCATTCTGCGCCTGTATATCTGGCCAATTTGGACCTCCACTCAATCTACTCAATCATACTTTAATTATCAAACGCCCTGCGACCAGCCCTGCTCTACTACACCCTTCTACGCTTAGGAGGCTTGCAGCCATTATGCGGAACGGGGGTCACATCACGGATAACGCTCACATCAAAACCATTGGTCTGTAGTGCCCGGATAGCAGATTCCCGCCCAGGCCCAGGGCCATTGACCCTGACCTCGACTTTGCGCATGCCATGTTCCTGGGCTTTTTTCGCTGCGGCATCAACTGTGTTTTGCGCAGCAAAGGGGGTGCTTTTCCGTGACCCCTTAAATCCCAAACAACCGGCACTGGACCAGGAAATCACATTTCCCTGCCTGTCCGCAAAAGTAACAAGGGTATTGTTGAAGGTTGAGTGAATAAAACATATTCCCTCGGGTACGTTCTTCTTTTCCTTGCGTTTCGGACGACTCGCTTTCGGACTAGCCATTATAACTCCTATAAACAATCCAGAATGATTATTTAATCTCTACTTTTTACTCTTAATCGCTGACCGCCGCGGACCTTTTCTCGTCCTAGCATTGGTCTTGGTGCGCTGTCCACGACAAGGCAACCCCTTACGGTGACGGATTCCACGGTAGCATCCCGCATCAGTCAACCGTTTAACATCCATGGCTACTTCCCGCCGACGATCACCCTCAACAACAAACTCATCATCCATGATTTTTCTGATATTGGTAACATCACTTTCAGACAAATCATCGCTGTTCGTTGTGTGTGGCAATCCAACCGAATCCAGAATTTTACGGGCAGAAGTTCTGCCAATCCCGTGGATGTAGGTTAAAGCAATAACCATATGCTTATTTCTTGGTAAATCAACACCAGCTAAACGTGCCAAGGCATGCCTCCCTTGCTAGTCAAAATAAATTGGAAAATCATCCCTGCCGCTGTTTATGCTTTTTCGTCTTACATGAAACACGTAAGACACCTTTCCGTTTAAACACCCGGCAGTCACTACAAATTTTCTTCACAGAAGATCTTACTTTCATTACGCGACCCTTTTGTTATGCGGCAAAAAACATTCTACTTCTTCTTTGCCCTGAATGTCACTCTTCCCCGTGTGAGATCATAAGGAGATAACTCAACAGTGACACGATCTCCCGGGAGAATCTTAATAAAATGCATCCTCATCTTTCCGGAAATGTGGGCTAATATCCGATGACCATTATCGAGCTCAACCCGGAACATCGCATTGGGGAGAGGCTCAACGATGGTCCCTTCAACTTGAATAGCTTCTTCTTTGGTCATAAACCCCTTATTTCCTGCAATGCACACCTCTCTGCACAAAAAATAAACCTGCGATATTTTGGCAGACAGAAAGCAGAGGATACTACCTTATTTATTATTTTTTGCCTTGTTTTTTTTCACAAAGACAAAAAAAACTATACGGACAACTCGCTCAGAATTATGGGCGCCCCGTCTGTTACAGCAATTGAATGCTCGAAATGGGCCGAGTTTTTCCTGTCCCTTGTTACAACCGTCCATCCGTCCCGCAAGACATCAACCGCATGTGTGCCAAGATTTACCATGGGTTCGATGGCAAGAACCATACCCGGCATAAGCTTGGGTGTACGTTCAGACCGAACATAATTTGGTATTTCTGGAGCCTCATGGAGCTGGCTCCCAATGCCATGGCCGACAAATTGACGAACAACTGAAAAACCATGTTTTTCAACATGTTCCTGCACGGCCTGCGAGATATCGTTTATTCTATTTCCAGGGATTGCCTGAGCAATTCCCTTATAAAGGGCTGCCCGCGTCACCTCAAGCAAGGAAAGACACTCTGACGCAACCTTACCGACAGGAATACTTACTGCGGCGTCACCGTAATACCCTTTATATTTCACGCCAAAATCTATGCTGACTATGTCGCCGTCCCTGACAATGACCTTCTTGGCTGGAATCCCGTGCACAACCTGTTCATTGATGGAAACACACAGACTGCCTGGAAAACCACGATATCCTTTAAAGGCAGGCTCGGCACCACAATCACGACAATACTTTTCTGCCAGCGCATCTAAAAAAAACGTTGAGCAGCCCACCTCAATTTGCTCGGTAAGCAGAGCCAAGGTCCTGGCAACGATCTGATTAGCCTCGCGCAATAGCTCTATTTCTCGAGGCGACTTCAGAATAATTGCCATGTTCGTGTCACGTTAACGCTGTCAACGTCCCTTAAAGCCACCGGACTTCATAAAACCATCATAGTTGCGCATAACCGTATGGGACTCAATCTGAGAGATTGTATCAATCGCCACACCAACAACAATCAGCAGGGCTGTGCCACCAAAATAGAAAGGCACATGCAACTTATTGATCAAAATGGTCGGCAACACACAGATAACGCTGATATAACAAGCACCGATCACCGTCATCCGCACCACAATCTTGTCGATAAAATCGGAGGTTTTCTTTCCCGGCCTGATCCCCGGAACAAATCCACCATGTTTCTTTAAATTTTCTGCTATATCAACCGGGTTAAAAGTAACCGCTGTATAAAAGAAACAGAAGAAGACAATAAAACCAAGAAAAAGCAAAGTATGTGGAAGACTCCCCCAGCTGAGAGCAGCGCTCATCTTTTGCACCCAATCAACCTGGATAAACTGTCCGATGGTGGCGGGAAACATCATGATTGAAGAGGCAAAAATCGGCGGGATAACCCCGGACATATTAATTTTAAGAGGAAGGTGTGATTGCTGCCCCCCATACATTTGCCGCCCAACCATCCGTTTCGCATACTGAATTGGGATTCGCCGCTGGGCAGTCTCGAAAAATATGACAAAAGCGATAACCGCCGCGATCATGGCCAATAAAACGGGCAACATGATATAAGCAATTTCGCCCGCACTGGCCATCTTAAACGTATTCACAAGAGCAGCTGGCATTCTCGCCACAATACCCGCAAAGATTATCATGGAAATACCGTTGCCAATACCACGCTCGGTCATTTGTTCGCCAAGCCACATGATAAAAGCGGTGCCTGAACTCAGGGTCAGCATGGTCATCAGACGGAAATGCCAGCCCGAAGCAATAACAACCATCTCGCCGGTTCCAGGCGCACTCATACTTTCCAGACCAATACTGATGAACAATCCCTGGATCAGACTTAAGACAACCGTGGCGTAACGGGTGTACTGGGTGATTTTGCGCCGTCCAGCCTCGCCCTCTTTTGAGAGGGCCTCAAGCTGGGGCACGACCACGGTCAACAATTGAAAGATAATCGAGGCGCTGATGTATGGCATGATGCCCAGGGCGAAAATGGAAAATTTTTCCAAAGCGCCACCAGAAAACATGTTGAACATATCAAAAAGGGAGCCAGCGCTTTTTTGGAAAAATTGATTCAGCGCCTCACCGTTAATGCCTGGCGTGGGAATCTGCACTCCGGCTCGGTAGACGGCAAGCATTATCACCGTGAATAAAATCCGGCGCCTTAATTCCGGGATGTTTGCAGCATTCTGAACCCCAGCGCGCATCTATTTATTCCTCAACCTTGCCACCGACAGCTTCTATCTTCTGACGCGCAGAGCCACTCACCTTGTCAACAGCGACGGTTATAGCATTCGTCAACTCGCCATTTCCAAGGATTTTCACTAGCTTGTCATTCTTGGAAACAAGGCCCGCAGCGATTAAAGCCTGCCGATCAACCATGGTGCCAGCAGCAAACCGGTCGAGTTCTTGGACATTGATAATGGTGTAGACTTTCTTGAAGATATTGTTAAAGCCACGCTTCGGCAAACGACGCTGAAGGGGCATTTGCCCACCTTCAAACCCCACTTTAATCCCACCACCAGAACGCGCCTTATGACCCTTATGACCACGGGTTGCTGTTTTACCATGACCAGAACCAAGGCCCCGGCCTACTCTCTTTCTCGGCTTCCTAGAACCTGGCTGTGGCGACAAATTACCTAAGGTCAACATAAATTAATCCTCCACCTCAACCAGATGTTCGACTTTTTTAATCATCCCCCGAATTTCAGGGGTATCCTGCCGAATAACAGTTTTATTGATCTTTGTCAGCCCCAGGCCGATCAACGTCGCACGTATTTTTTCAGTGCTCCCGATCTTGCTTTTCTTCAGGGTCACTTTGAGCTGATTTGCCATATTGATACCCACCCACTCTTCATTAAAGTCATGCTGTTTTCAGCACACAATTAAAACCTGAATCACGCCCCTACAGATACTCGCATTACATGATAAGGGGAGGACGAACTGTTCAGGCGGAAATTTCTTCGACGGATTTTCCACGACTAAGCGCGATCTGCTGCGGAGTACGCAGTCTCCGCAAACCGTCTAGGGTCGCTTTGACCAGATTATGCGGGTTATGAGAACCGATACACTTGGTCAGAATATTATGGACACCTACCGCTTCGAGCACGGCACGAACAGCACCGCCGGCAATAACACCAGTTCCTTCCACCGCAGGTTTCAACATGACATTTCCAGCACCAAATTTCCCATAAACCTCATGAGGGATACTCATGTCAGTTATGGAAACACTTTTCATGTCCTTACGTGCCTGATCAACCCCCTTCCTAATTGCATCAGGAACCTGATTGGCTTTACCAAGACCGCAACCGACCTTTCCTTTCCCATCACCAACTACAACAATGGCGCTGAAACTGAAACGACGTCCACCCTTGACTACTTTCGCAGTCCTGTTGATATGAACGATCTTTTCAATAAACTCGTCGCCACTTGTATTCTTATTAAAATCTGCCAAGGTTCACCCCCAAATTGCTTTGGATTTTTTTACAGAATAAGATTTTCCACACAGCCAATTAGAAATCAAGACCGCCTTCACGAGCTCCATCCGACAAAGCCTTAACCCGGCCATGATACAGGTAGCCACCCCGGTCGAAAACCACCTTGCCAATACCTTTGACTTTGGCAAGTTCGGCGATCTTCAGCCCGACCTGACGTGCCTTCTCGGCTTTTCCCTTGATATCAGCGGCAATCATCCCCTTATCCACAGTGGACATGGCAGCGAGGGTGTTTCCGGCAACATCATCTATAATCTGACAATAGATATGTTTTGCGCTTTTAAAAACACGCAAGCGAGGTCTCTCCGGAGTCCCGGCAATATTTTTCCTGATCCGTTTAACCCGCTTTTCACGAGCAATCTCTTTCGGATTTGTCTTACCCATTGTTTTGCCTTATAAATATTTATCTCTTGCAAGCCGCGTAAAGATTACGCGCACCCTCTACTTCTTCGAAGCAGATTTGCCAGCCTTCCGAGCGATGTATTCATCCGTATAACGAATCCCCTTACCTTTATAGGGCTCAGGAGGACGCACAGCACGGATTTTAGCGGCAGTTTCACCAAGCAACTCTTTATCAATACAATCCAAAGTGACATTATTTGCTTTATCCACCTCGGCAGTAACACCTTTAGGCAGAGCAAACTCCACGGGATTGGAATAACCAACGCTCAGGTTCAGAAAAGCCCCCTTAACCTCGGCCCGGTAACCAACCCCCTCTATGGACAACTTTTTCTGGAAGCCTTTATCCACACCAATAATCATATTACTGACTAAGGTCCGGGTAAGGCCAGAAAAGGCCCTGGTTCTTTTACTGTTGTCCTTGCGAACAACGATCAGGGTGTCGCCTTCTTCCTGTAGACCAATCTCTGGGCGGATATTCCGCTCCAGTGTGCCTTTGGGCCCGACGACTTTAACGTACGATCCATTTATATCAAGCTTAATCCCTTTAGGCACAGGGATAGGTTGATTGCCAATCCTCGACATGACGACTCTCCACTCGTTACGAAATACTCAATAGTTAGCAATTACAAATTCGATCTACCAAACTTCACAGAGAAGCTCGCCACCAATTTTCATGGACCGTGCTTCTTTATCCGTAAAAATTCCTTTGGAAGTCGAAATAATCGCGATACCAAGGCCACTCATTACCTTGGGGATCTGGTCATGCTTCACATAAATGCGGCGGCCCGGCTTGCTGACCCGCTTCAGGTTAGTGATAATCCGCTCATTGTTCTGGTCGTATTTCATTTCAATACGCAAAACACCTTGCGTGTCCGTATCAAGGACCTGATAGTCATTGATGAAACCTTCCTTTTTCAGGATCGCGGCAACACCGGTTTTCACTTTCGAAAGCGGCATTTCAACAGCCTCGAACTTGACCATACCGGCATTTCTTATCCTGGTCAGCATATCAGCCAGGGGGTCAGTCATGCACATAGTGCTTGCTCCCTATGATGTTTTTTAAAACAAACAGTTAACATATCTACGGCGATTACAATCAGCACTGTTACCAACTTGATTTGGTAACACCGGTAATTTCACCACGATTAGCCAAGCTCCGGAAACAGATACGGCATACCCCGAATTTCCGATAATAGGCTTTCGACCTACCGCACAATCCGCAACGGTTGTAAGCCCTCACTGGAAACTTCGGCGTCCGCTTGCACTTTGCTATCAAAGACTTTTTAGCCAACTTCTTCCTCCTTACCCTGTGCTATTTCCTGAAGGGCATTCCCATTACTTTCAAAAGAAACCGACCTTCATCATCAGACTCGGCGGTCGTAGTAATCGCAATATTGAGTCCCTTGATTTTGTCGATTTTATCATAATCAATTTCAGGGAAGATGATATGCTCCTTGATGCCCAT
>JAPLJH010000021.1 GCA_026388695.1 Deltaproteobacteria bacterium
GCTGTCATAGATTGTCAACGTACGTACTAGCTGAGGAGGCTTTGCAATGAGTGCAGCAAGAATTGGTAAAATTGTTCAGGTCATCGGACCTGTTGTAGACGTTGAGTTTGAGCCGGACAACCTGCCCGAGATCATGAATGCTCTGCAGGTGAGCAACAAGGGTATCAGCGACGAGCCCGGCAACCTGATCATCGAGGTTTCCCTGCATCTTGGCGACAACGTTGTCCGTTGTGTTGCCATGGATCAGACCGACGGTCTGGTTCGCGGTCAGGAGTGCACGGATACCGGCAAGCCCATTGAGATCCCCTGCGGTGCTCCTGCTCTGGGACGGATCATGAACGTGGTCGGTCGTCCGGTTGATGGCATGGGGCCCATTGCTTCCGATAAAATGCGCACCATTCATCGTGCTGCTCCTGCTTTTACCGATCAGTCCACCGAGGTGCACGTTCTTGAGACCGGCATCAAGGTTATCGACCTGTTGGTTCCCTTCCCCCGTGGCGGTAAAATGGGGCTGTTCGGCGGCGCCGGTTGCGGCAAGACCGTTATCATGATGGAAATGGTAAACAACATCGCCATGCATCACGGCGGCATCTCAGTATTCTGCGGGGTTGGCGAGCGTACCCGTGAAGGAAACGACCTCTACCACGAGATGAAAGACTCCGGCGTTTTGCCGAAAGCTGCCTTGGTTTACGGGCAGATGACCGAGCCGCCAGGAGCTCGTTCTCGTGTTGCCTTGACCGGCTTGTCTGCAGCGGAGTATTTCCGTGATGAGGAAGGCCAGGACGTGCTTTTCTTCGTTGACAACATCTTTCGTTTCACCCAGGCGGGCGCCGAGGTTTCCGCGCTTCTTGGCCGTATTCCTTCGGCGGTTGGTTATCAGCCCACCCTGGCCACCGATCTCGGTGCCCTCCAGGAGCGGATCACCTCCACCAACAAGGGTTCCATCACCGCGGTACAGTGCGTTTACGTACCGGCTGACGACTTGACTGACCCGGCCCCGGCCACCACCTTTGCCCATCTGGACGGAACCGTTGTTCTTTCCCGCCAGATCGCAGAGCTTGGTATCTACCCGGCTGTTGATCCCCTGGATTCCACCTCCCGGATTCTCGACCCCAATGTTTTGGGCGAAGAGCATTACCTGGTCGCCCGTGGCGTGCAGACCAGCCTCCAGAAATACAAAGACTTGCAGGACATCATCGCGATCCTGGGTATGGATGAGCTTTCCGAGGAAGACCAGACCCTGGTTACTCGCGCTCGGAAGATTCAGCGCTTTCTGTCCCAGCCCTTCACCGTTGCAGAGACCTTCACGGGCATGGCCGGTAAGTACGTTAAGGTTGCCGACACAGTGCGTGGGTTTAAAGAGATCCTGGAAGGCAAGCACGATGAGCTGCCCGAGATCGCTTTCTACATGGTCGGCAGCATTGAAGAGGCGGTTGAGAAAGCCAATAAAGAGAAGGCCGCTGCTTAAGGAATTGACTGACTTGCCAGTCCCCATGGCGGGATCGGCGAGGACTTGAGGATTACCCATGGCTGAAAAATTAAAGTTGGAAGTGGTAACTCCCAAAGGGGCTGTAGTGAGCCAGGAGGTTGACATTGTCACCGCTCCTGGGTACGGCGGTGAATTTGGAGTGCTCGCCAATCATGCGCCTTTTTTGAGCACGATCAAAACAGGCGTCCTGACCTTTAAGACAGGCGCCCAGGAAGAAACCCTGATGGTGAGTGGCGGGTTTTGTGAAGTGTCCAATAATAAGCTGACCTTTCTTGTTGAATCTGCGGAGCGCGGGACAGATATTGATGTCGATCGTGCGATGCGGGCCAAGGAGCGGGCGGAGAAGCGCCTGGCTGAAGCACAGGCCCAGAAGGAAAGGTTTGATCGAACTCGGGCCGAGGCTGCCTTGCAAAGGGCCTTGAGCCGTCTTAAGGTTGCCGAGAGGAAAAAGGCTTCCTGAGAAGAAGAAAAGAGAGACACTGGTAATTAAAAAGCCGCTCGGTAACGAGCGGCTTTTTTTATCTGGCAATGGGGAGGGGAACCTTTACTGTTTTTCGCTGAGATTTGCCTCGACAACAAAAGAACCATTCGCTGTTTCAAAGGGGATAACAATGGTTGGCGCCTTGGAATAATAGGAGATTTCCACCCCCTTGCCCACGACCATGTTGGGGGTGGCAAGTTCGAACCTGTGATCAAGCTTGGCCAATTGGGCTTTGGCGCCGCCGCAGATCATATTGGTCAGTTCGCCGACCGCGTCAACAACCTCATCGTCAATCTTCTCTTTGGGTTCTTCCATCAGCATGTTGGCGACGATCTTCAGGATGCATTTTTCCGTAAAACTCACGATCATGGAGCCGGTGATCTCCTCGGAGGTCATGCCGATGATGCCGGTGACCTCACCATACGAGGTGGTGCCGTCTTTCAACCGAGGTTTTTGCGGAGTTACCTGGGTTTGCGCCATCGTTTCCAAAACATTTTTGGCGGCAGTTAAAAATGGGTTTATAAATTCTGCTTTCATGGAATATTTCGCTCGCTATTTTTCTGCTAATGAGTGCTGCCTAGTTGTTTCAGATTGCGGGATATCCCCTGAATTGTCAAGCGTATTTGGCTCGGTTTTGACCAATTTTGCAGGTATTTCTTCCGCTTGGGCAGGAAAGGGAGTGATGCAATTGGCAGGATGGTGACTTTATGCATGAAATGCTTTTAAAAACATATTACCTTGTATGGGTTGTAGGCTAACTCGTCGTTATCATGATAAATATCGGTACTTGTACCGATCGGGTTTAATTTTCCGGGTAGGAGGCAGTGATGGAGACAAAAGAAAGGATGAACATTTCCCGTCAATTTTCACGGGAATTGCCCGTTGCCGGGCGGATCACGAATTTTGACGAGGTTGTTTCCGGCTATGAGGCCGAGGCTGCCCAGCTTGAGGCGGAGCGGTGCCTGCAATGCAAAAAACCAAAATGCCGAGAGGCCTGCCCGGTTCATAACGATATCCCCGGGTTTATTAAGCTGTTGCGGGAAGGCAAGATCGAGGAGGCATACTGGCTGGATCGGCAGACCAACTCGCTTCCCGCCATCTGTTCGCGGGTCTGCCCCCATGAGTTCCAGTGTGAGGGGCATTGCATCCGGGGAAAAAAGGGTGAGCCGGTGGCCATCGGCATGCTGGAGCGCTACATCATCGACTGGATGGTGAGCAACAACAAGAACCTGCTCCAGGCTTGCGCCCTGCCCAAGGATAAAAAGGTGGCCATTGTCGGTTCCGGCCCAGCCGGCATGTCAGTGGCCTATTATCTGGCCCATCTTGGATACCACTGCACCATCTTCGAGAGCCTGCCGGTTTCTGGCGGCATGCTGGCCGTGGGCATCCCTGCCTACCGTCTGCCTCGGCCGGTTATTGAGGCGGAATTTGATGCCCTGCGCAACTGCGGGGTCACCATGGTCAACAATGTCACCATCGGTAAGGATAAGAGCCTACAGGATTTGAAGAACGAGGGTTTTGCCGCGATTTTTCTTGGGCCTGGGGCGCATGCCAGTCGCAAGCTCGGCGTAGAGGGCGAGGAGCTTACGGGCGTGCTCCATGGGGTCGATTATCTCCGCCGGGTCAATATCGGCGAGAAGCTTAACCTCGGCCGCAACGTGGTGGTGGTGGGCGGCGGCAACGTGGCCATTGACTGTGCCCGCACCGCACTCCGTACCGGTTCGGATCAGGTCTTTATCCTCTACCGCCGGACAAAGGCGGAGATGCCGGCAGCCCAGGCCGAGATCCATCACCTGGAGGAGGAGGGCGTGCGCATCGAGATGCTGGCCGCCCCGGTGAAGATCCACGGTGAAAACGGACGGCTCACCAAGATCGAGTGCCTGCGGATGAAGCTTGGCGAATGTGACGCCTCGGGTCGCTGTCGGCCGGAGGTGGTCGAAGGTTCAAACTTCATGATCGAGGCGGACGCCATCATCCCGGCCATCAGTCAGGATGTGGATCCCACCGCCGGTTCCGGTCTCGATTTCACCATGACCCGCTGGGGCACCTATGTGGTTGACGAAGTCACCATGCAGACCTCGGTTGATTGGGTCTTTGCCGCCGGCGATGCTGTGCTGGGGCCCCAGACCGTGGCCAAAGCGGTGTTTCAGGCCAAGGAGGCGGCTGAATCGATTCGACGCTACCTGGAAGGCGCGGACCTCAAGGCAGGTCGTGAGGTGGCAAAAGCAGAATAGTCGTTCGCTTACCTCGTAGAGAAAAGTAAGGCCGGGCAGCAGCGATGCTGACCCGGTCTTTTTTTTGTCAAAAAAGAGGGATATTGACTATATTTAATTATTAGTAATTTCATTTCGACTAAAAGGTGCTATGTTGTCAGTATGAAAGAATCATTGATCGAACTTTTTAAATCCTTTTCCGATGAATTGAATCCGCAGGCGCTGCAACGCAAGTTTTTGCGGGCTTTGCTTCGGCTGCAGAACGTGGACCGCGGCTCCGTCTGGATTCGGGAGGAAGAGGGGTTCTGTTGTCTTGAGGCGGAGGGAATAGAGAGCGAGAAGGTGAAGGGGCAATGCCTGCCGCTTGCGACGAAGAGCTTGGTGCGCTTGGTCATTGAAACGGGCAAAATGGTCCTTTCTCGGCCCGATGGTGACTCGCGTCATTTTCAACCCATTGAGGCGGATCTCAGCATCAAGAGCAGTCTTATCCTCGCTTTTCCGCTGCTGCTGAAAGACGGGAAAGTGTACGGGGCGGTGGAAGTCATCGACACCAATCCTGAACATTCCACAGTCAATCTGGAAAAGGAGTATCTTGATTTTCTGCAAGAGCTGGTGAATATCGGCTCCGTGGCCCTTTCCAATGCCCTAGAGTACGATCGTCAGGTGGGGGTGAGCCGCCTTCTCCAGAGCGAGCTGGCGGCCCTCAAGGAGGAAGGACTGGTAGTGGGCCAGAGCGCTGCATTTCAGCAGGTTATAGAGAAGCTCGACAGCTATGCGGCCACCAATTACCCGGTGCTCATCACCGGCGAATCAGGAACCGGCAAGGAGCTGGTAGCCACCCGTCTGCATCGGCTCAGCTCCCGGCGCGACCAACCCCTGGTGGTGCAAAACTGTAGCGCCATCCCGGAAACACTGCTGGAGAGCGAGCTTTTCGGCTACAAAAAGGGGGCTTTTTCCGGTGCGGTCAAGGACAAGATGGGGCTTTTTGAGTCGGCCGACGGCGGCACCCTCTTCCTGGACGAGATCGGCGATATGCCCATCGAACTCCAGGCCAAGGTGCTGCGGGTGATCCAGAACAACGAGATCAAGCCGCTTGGCAGCACAAAGACGAAGCAGGTCGATGTCCGTCTTGTTGCGGCCACCAACCGAGACCTGGAGCGAAGGGTTGCGGAAAAATCATTTCGCCGCGACCTTTTTTATCGTCTCTCTGTCCTACCCATAGCCTTACCGCCCCTGCGCAATCGGCCGGAGGATATCCCGCTGCTGTTCAATCTTTTCCTCCTGCGGGAGGCGGCTAAAAACGGGGTTTTGCCGAAACATCCGGACCGCGAGGTGCTGGCGTTGTTGTTTGCGTATCCGTGGCCGGGGAATATTCGGGAGTTGGAAAATCTGGCCAAGTATCTCACCGTGGTCTGCCGCCAGGAGGAGATAGGTCGTCTCGATCTGCCGCCGGCCTATCGGGCCTTAGTCCCGGAGATGCAGACGGAGGGACTCCTGCCGGCAAAGGCCACACCGGCGCAACCGGCTGGGGGCCTGAATTTTGGCAGCCGCACCTGGGATGAGGTCGAGCGCGAGTATTTAGCCTATCTTCTTGAGCAGCACAGCATGAACCTGACCTGGGCTGCAGAGGCAGCCCAGGTAAACCGTTCCACCTTTGTCTCCCGTCTCCGGCGGCTGAATATATCCCTGCCGCGTCGTCGTCGCTCTCCCGCCCGCTGAAATTCTTTTCGGCGTTCCTGGCACATCTCTTGCTTAGTGGAAACCTATTGTGAGTTGATGTCGGGAACCTGCATCCCTATGATTCCGGGATGTGGGGCACTAGCGAGAATAGAAAAATGTTGCTGTAAACAAGGAGAACCATACATGCGAAAGATTTTATTTCTTACGACCGCGGTGACGTTGCTGGCCGGGGGAGCTCATGCGGCCACTGCGCCGCCGGAGCTGCAAACAACCTGTCTGAAATGTCATTCAGACAAGAGCTCTTCTGTGAGCTGCACCAACAGTAAATGGACCGGCCACAACGGCAGCAAGGTGACCACCGTACTCTACGATGCGGTAACTTTGTATAAAACCGGCAAGACCTGTAGCGGGGCGACTACGCCTCCGCCGACAACCACGCCTCCGCCTACGACCACCACTGCGCCGCCGGAGTTGAAAACTACTTGCCTGAAATGTCATTCAGACAAGAGCTCCAGCGTGAGCTGCACCAACAGCAAATGGACGGCGCATAATGGCAGCAGGGTGAGCACCGCAGTGTACGATGCGGTCACCCTGTACAAAACCGGTAAGACCTGTGGCGGGACCACAACCACTCCGCCGCCGACCACCAGCACCAGTGCGGCAGCCGCCCATGCCGCCATCACGGCCTACAACGGGCCATCCACCTGTATCGCCTGCCATCCGACCCAGGCCACGGACATGCTGAACAGCCTGCACATGCAATGGAAAGGCACAGCATCGGAGTTGACCAATGCTCCGGGCCAGTCGTTGGGCAAGGGCGCCAAAGGTATCAACACCTTCTGCACCTACGCCATGTCCTCCGGCGGCGCCTGCTTCAACTGCCATGTGCGGGCCGACGGCAATGCCCCGCATGCGCCTTCGGTGAACGATGTGGATTGCCTGATGTGCCATAATGATACCTACAAGCGGAAAACAACCCCTGACCCGTCTACGGCCTTGCAGGTTACCGATTATCTCGGCCAGCTCAAGACCTATGTCTTCGGCCTGCGCGACGCCCAGGGCAACTACTTCACCGAGCCTGATTACGCGCTGATGCCTGCTGGCACCACCATGGTGAATCTGGCCCGCACCGTACACAAACCCACCCGGAATTCTTGCCTGCGCTGTCACGCAAAGGCTGCTGGTTCCGATTGGGCCAAGCGCGGCGACATGGGCGTCAATACTGCGGCTCCCACCGATGCCCAGGACGTGCATATGTCTCCGACCCGCGGCAATCTGAGCTGCTCGGCGTGTCATACCACCAGCAAGCACAAGATCGGCGGGCGCGGCATTGACCTGCGCGAGACCGAGGCGGTTGATCCGAAATGTACGGATTGCCACGGCGCCGCACCGCATAAAACCACCACGGCCAACTACGCCAAGCTGAACCGCCATGCCGCAGGCCAGGTGGGCTGTCAGACCTGTCATATCAAGACCTATGCCAAGGGTGGCGCCACCGAGATCTCCCGCGATTGGAGCAAGCCGGTTTGGAATGCGGCCTTCTGCAACGGGCAGGGCGGTTATGTCGGCGAGGAGGTCAAGGCTGCCAATCAGAAGCCGGAGTACCGCTTCTTTGACGGCACCTCCTACGTGTACAATGTCGGCGAGAAAATCAGCAAAAACGCCGACGGCTCCTACACCATGGCCAAGGCCAACGGCACGATTTTCGACGGCAAGTCCAAGATCGTGCCGATCCGCGTTCACACCTCCGCCTTGCCCCTGCTGGCAGACGGCCGGATTGTTCCGCCTGCGATCATGTGGATGTTCATGACCGGCGATTTCAAGCAGGCCGTGACAAAAGGCATGCAGGATCAGGGCATGACCGGCAGCTACACCATGGTTCCGGTTAAGGCGGAAATGCTGATCACCCATGGAGTAGAGCCAAAGACCATGGCCCCGAAATGTGCCGAGTGCCATGGCACAATGACCGGTCACAACAACCTGATGGTGCCCTTCACCAGCCTCGGCTACCATGAGTTGCCGACCTCGGCCAAGGGCTGCACCATGTGCCACAGCAAGAAAACCGCTACCTGGGAATCGGCCCATGATACCCATCGGGGCAAGTTCAAATGCTGGGGCTGTCACAGCAAAACCCCGAAGGGCTTGAAGAGCCCGACTTCGACCCTGTGCAAGACCTGCCACAGTCTGGAGTCTGGAAGTTCCGCGAGCGTGCATGCGAGACATATTCCGAAGGGCTACGTCTGCACGACCTGCCATGTGTTTTAGGGGTTAGTTCGTAGCAGTAAGCAGCGCGTAGCTGAGTAAAGAGAGTGGGGGAGGAATCCGACAATCGGATTTTCTCCCCCATTTTTTGTTCAGTCGACGGTGGCGGAGGATGCGTGATTGAGACGGAGTTGGGCGGTTGCGAGCAAGAATCAATGATTGCGTTTTTGGGAATGGATATCCTACAATGTGAAAACGTCTGTTTTTGGAAAATCCATTGAGGGAACCCATGACCGAAAATCTGATCTGCAACGTCGCCTGGAACAACAACAAAAAGGTTCTGATCGTCGAAGATGAGGCTTTGCAGCGCCATTTGCTGCACGAGGATCTTTGCCAGGCAGGCTATGAGGTGATTGAGGCGTTGGACGGCCTGGAGGCCCTGGAAAAATTAGCCGCTGACCCTGAGATCCGGCTGGTGATCACCGATCTGAAGATGCCGAGGATGGACGGCTTTGCGCTTATCACCGAGATCAGAAAAAAGCAGCTCCATTATGTGTATATCCTGGTCCAGACGTATCGCGATGACGAGGAGACCCTAGAGAAAGCCCTTTCCCTGGGCGCGGATGATTTTTTAAAAAAACCGGTGCGCCCGGTGGAGTTGTGTCTGCGGGTCGCAGGTGGATTCAGGGTGCTCAAGCTTGAAAAGTTCGAGGAGCTGATCTTTTTTCTGACCAAGCTTGCGGCCTTGCAGAGCAAGGAAACCGGCAGTCATTTGGACCGGATGTATCATTTTACCAGGGTGCTGGCCAGGGATCTTGCCGTCAATCTGCCTGAACTGGGGCTCACCATTGCCGTGGCGGAAGAGATCGCCAAGGTCAGCCCGCTCCATGATCTGGGAAAGGTCGGCATCTCGGTGGAGCTTTTGCATAAGGCGGAAAAGTTGAACCATCAGGAGGTGTGCTCTTTGCAGGATCACGCCCTGGTGGGCGGCGGGCTCATTCAGGAGGTGTACGCGCAGACCGAATCGGAATATCTTTTTTTGGCCCAGGAGATAGCCCAGCTGCACCATGAACGCTGGGACGGCAAGGGTTATCCCCACGGCCTGGCTGGCGAGAAGATCCCGCTGTGCGCCCGGATTGTTGCGCTGGTCGACGCCTATGACGCCATGACCAGCAAGCGAAGTTACAGTGTGGGCTTGAGCCATGAGGAGGCAAAACAGGAGATTCTGCGAAACAGCGGTAAGCAGTTCGACCCAAAGGTTGTTGCGGCCTTTCTACGGCAGGAGTCGGAGTTTGTCAGAATAAAAGAGGAATTTTTGGATATTGATTCGCCATTGTATCGACAAGGATAGAGTTTGTGAATGGCTCAGCGGCTGGAGTCGCTGGCCAGCTTCATGCTTTCAACATATTGGGCCACGCCGCTGGAGATATGCTTGGCCACGTCGGCAAGGTAGGCATCATCTTTCAGCCGCTTTTCCTCCTCCGCATTGCTCAGGAAGGCGATTTCGGTGAGGATGGCAGGCATCTGGGCGCCGATGAGCACCACAAAAGGCGCCTTCTTGACCCCGAGATTGGGCACATCGCTGAATTTCTTGTTCAGGCCGCTCACCATTTTTTCCTGCACCAATCCAGCAAGCTTTAGGGACTCGTTGATTTTTGAATTCTGCATGAGATCGAGTAGGATGGACTGTAGGTCGCTGATCTGCTTGGCCGAGGTGGCGTTTTCCATGGCTGCCAGTCGCATGGCGTCCTTGTTGCTGGCCAGGTCCAGGACGTAGGTTTCGACCCCCCTGGCCTCATGGTTCGGCGCGGCATTCACATGGATGGAAAGGAACAGGTCCGCCTCCTTGGCATTGGCGATGGCCGTTCGTTCCTCCAGAGGCACGAAGACATCGTGGTCCCGGGTGAGGATAACCTCGCAGCCGAGTTTTTCCTTGATGATCTTGGCGACCCTGAGGGCCACGTCGAGGACGATGTCTTTTTCCTTGAGGCCGCTTGGGCTACAGGTGCCTGGGTCTTTGCCGCCGTGCCCCGGATCGATGACGATTCTTTTTATCCCTAAGCCCAACTGCCGCGCCAGGGTTGGGTTTTCCGCCTTGCTTGCCGCCGGGCGGCTCTCCTTGCCCTTGTCGGCGACCTTTTCCTTGTCCCCGTGCTTTTCAGCTTTTTCAGGGGCGGCGCCGCTGCTCATCACATCGATGACCACCCGGAAAGGGTTGGCCAGGGTGAAGACCTTGTAGTCAGAGATATTGCTTTGGGTGTCCAGGACAACGCGTACGGTTTTCGGGTCAAACTGGGCGTTTCTGACCTGACGCAGCAACCCGTCCTCGATGGGGATGGTCTTGATCGTGTCCGGGCTGAGGCGGCAGTTTTCCAGATCGATGTAAATCCGGCGCGAAGAGGCCTCGTTGCCGGTGAGGGTCTGGTGTTTGAAGGTTACCGGGCCGGTGGTCTCGACAACCAGGCGGGTGTAGCGGTTATTCGACCAATGGTGGATGGGCAGCACCGTGGCCATGCCGCTTTTTGCCGTACTCTCTTTTAGCGGCGGGTCATTGGCAATTTGCGGGGTGACGCATTTTTCCCCGATTTCTTCTTTTGCCGGGGCCGGTTCGGCCTTGGGGGCTATGTGCTTGATCTGCAGCAGTTGTTCCTGGGCGGCCGCTGCCATGTCGCCCTCGGGATAGATGGCGATGATTTTGGTGTAGGCCCGTGCTGCCTTGCCAGGGTCCTTTTTGTCGGCAAGATAGATGCCGCCCAGAATGAAAAAGGCGTCATCGGCCAGTGCATTTCCCGCATATTTTGCGCTCAGCTCTTCATAGGAGGCAATGGCTTGGTCAAGATCCTTGGCCTTGCCGGATTGCTTGTACATGGCCTGGTATATTTGCCCCAGCATGTAGAGGGCCTTCGGCGCAACCTGATGGTCGGGCGCGGCTTTGTATATGCTGCGGAAGGCGGTGACGGAGGTGAGCCAGTTGTCCCGGTTCTTGCCCTTGTCGCTGGCCAGCAGTTCCTGGTAATAGGTCTTGGCCTGTCCGTATTGTCTGGTGATGTCGTCCTGCTCCGGGTCCGGCCCGGCCCAGGCCAAGGTGGTCAGCAGGCACAGCACGGCAAGCCAGAGCGGTAGGCAGAAAAACCGCTTGTGTTTGTGTCTGGTGTGCTGTGTAAGACTATTCCGCATCGGTCAGCCTTTTGAGTTCATAGAGCAGATCCAGGGCCTCGCGGGGCGACAGGGCATCGGGGTTGATCTCCCGCAACCTGCGCGCCGCTTTTGATTCCTCCCCGCCAAACAGAGAAAGCTGGCCGGGTTGGGCTTTCTTTTTCCTGGGCGAGGTGGCGATGCGCGGTTCGCCCTGCCGGTTGAATTCGCCCTGCTCGATATTATGCAATAATTCCTTGGCCCTGGCAACCACCTTGGCAGGAACCCCGGCCAGGGCGGCAACCTGAATGCCGTAGCTGCGGTTGGTTCCGCCCGGCAGCAGCTTGTGCAGAAAGATGATGGTGTCGTTCCACTCCCGTACCGCGATGTTGTAGTTCTTGACCCGGCTGTTGGTGGCGGCCAGTTCGGTCAGCTCATGGTAGTGGGTGGCGAAGATGGTTTTGACGCCTTTGCCGTTTTTGTTGACCAGCTCCTCGGCCACGGCCCAGGCAATGGAAAGGCCGTCAAAGGTGGAGGTGCCCCGGCCGATCTCATCGAGGATAACCAGGCTTCGCGGAGTGGCGTTGTTGAGGATATTGGCGGTTTCGTTCATTTCCACCATGAAGGTGGACTGGCCCCGGCGCAGGTTGTCCGAGGCCCCGACCCTGGTGAAGATGCGGTCCACCACCCCGATCTCCGCTGCGGCCGCAGGCACGAAGCCGCCCATCTGGGCCATGAGGGTGATGAGCGCGGTCTGCCGCAGCACCGTTGATTTTCCCGCCATGTTGGGCCCGGTGATGATCAGGACCTCTTCGCCTTCTTGGTCGAGATGGACATCGTTGGGCACGAAGCGGCCCGGCGGCAGGGCGCGTTCGATCACCGGGTGCCGACCCTCGGTGATGATAATAGCCTCGCCGGCGTTGATCACGGGCTTGGTGTAGCGGTATCGCTGGGCCACCTCGGCCAGGCAGCAGAAGAAGTCGATCTGGGCCAGCCGCGCGGCGGTGTGGAGAATCCGGGAGGAGGCCTCGGCCGCCGTGGCCCGGATCGCGGCAAAGAGCCGGTATTCCAGGTCCAGGCGTTTGTCCTGGGCACCGGTGACCTTTTCCTCGAACTCCTTGAGCTCAGGGGTGATGAAACGCTCGGCGTTGACCAGGGTTTGCTTGCGGATGAAGTCTTCGGGTACATGGGCCAACTGGCCCCGGCTGATCTCGATGTAGTAGCCGAAGATCTTGTTGAAGCCGACCTTGAGGTTGTTGATGCCGGTGCGTTCGCGTTCGCGGGATTCAAGGCCCAGGATCAGCGCCTTGCCGTCGCGCAGCAGGCTGACCAGTTCGTCAAGCTCCGCGTTGTAACCGGGCTTGATCAGGTTGCCCTCCCGCAGGGTCACAGGGGCGTCCTCGCGGATTCCTGCTTCCAGCAGGGCGTGCAACTCGGTCAACGCGTCCACTGTGCCGAGGTCGGCCAGCAGGCCGCTGGCTCCGGCGAGTTTTTCTTTGAGCTGGGGCAGCTGGGCCAGGGAACATTTCAGGGCCGTGAGATCGCGGGCATTGGCCGTGCCCAGCACCACCCGGCCATTGAGGCGCTCCAGGTCGTAGACCCTGGTCAGCAACTCCCGGAGCTCCTCCCGCAGGCGGGGGGCCAGGTAGAGCTGCTCCACCGTGTCCAAGCGTTGGCGGATGGCCTCGACCTCCTGCAAGGGGAAGAGCAGATTTTTCTTGAGCAGCCGGGCTCCCATGGGGGTCTCGCAGAGATCCAGGGTGTCCAGCAGCGACCCTTCCCTGGTGCCGCCGGTGATGGTCTGGGTAAGCTCCAGATTGCGGCGGGAGGATTCGTCCATGAGCAGGACGTTGTCGAATTCGATGGGGGTGAGCCGCTCGATATGGTCTAGGGTGGCTTTCTGGGTTTCCTGGAGATAGAGGAGCAGGGCGCCTGCCGCAGCAACCCCGGCTTTCAATTCTTCGCAGCCGAACCCGGCCAGATTGACCACCCGGAAATGCTCCAGCAGTCTCTGCCGGGCGGTCTCGGGATAAAAACCAGCGGCAGGCCGTCCGGTCAGGCAGCTTTGGGGCAGATAGGCCAGCAGTTCGCCGGCCAGGCTCGACTCCCCCCCGGTCTCTTCGGGCAGCAGAATCTCCGAGGGGGACAGGCGGCCAAGTTCATCCAGTAAAGCCGGGAGATCCTCCCGTTCGCTCACCAGAAACTCGCCGGTGGAAAGATCGAGCAGGCTCAGGCCCCAAACCTTGCCCTTGTGGCAGATGGCGGCCAGATAGCGATTTTCCTTGTCATCGAGCAGCTGCTCGTCGGTGACTAGGCCCGGGGTGACCACCCGCACCACCTCGCGGCGGACCACGCCCTTGGCCTCTTTCGGGTCTTCCACCTGCTCGCAGATCGCCACTTTGAACCCGGCCTTGATCATCTTAGCCAGATAGGAAGAAATCGCGTGGTACGGGATTCCGCACAGCGGCACCCGGTTCTCGTCATCCTTGCTGTTGCGGGAGGTGAGGGTGATGCCCAGCACCTTGGAGGCGGTCACGGCATCGTCAAAGAACATCTCGTAGAAATCGCCCAGCCGGTAAAAAAGAATGGCGTCCTGATGCTGCGCCTTGATTTCAAGGTATTGCTGCATCATGGGGGTGATTTTAACGGAAGCGGGGGTGGTCTTGGTCATAGGTGCTCGAAGGGATGTTCCTTGCGCTGTGTTGTGCCCGCGAAAGCGGTTGTGCTGCCGCCCTGCAGCGATTGATAGGAGGTTTTTGCTGAAAAGTCAAGCACAGGCCGTAGATTCAGCGGCGTAAGTGTTGAATTTGCCGTGCTGATACGCTAGGGTGGTGTGTCAACCGGAAGGGCGGGAATGGATTTTTCCAAGAATTAGGAGGAAGGCATGGGCTGGAAAGGACTGTTGGTTGTGGGTGCGGTGTTGTTGCTGGGCGCAGGATATGCCTTAGCGGAGGTCATCACCATTGACAAGGAGCCGCCGCAGCTTGTGGAACTGCGCAAGGCCTATGAGGCGGAGTTGAAAACCGCAGCCACCCCGGACGATCTCGCAAAGGTGCAGGAGGAATACGAGCAGGCTAAGAAGAATCTGGCAAAGGCAGAGGGATACGGCCAGAAGCTTTCCACCCTGGAGGAGGCGAAGAAGAAAGAGATCGAAGCGATCAACGCTAAGTATCTCAAGGAGCAGGAAAAGGTGGACGTTGCAACCCGCAAGGGTGTGGATGAAAAATATGAAAAAAAGATCGTCGAGCTGAAGAATCGGAGCGTGGCAAAGGCCGGCAACAGCTATCAGGGCAAGCTGGAGAAATTGGAAAAAGAGCTTGTCGGCAAAAATGATCTGGCTGGCGCCCTGATGGTGCAGTACGAGCGGAAGAAGTTGAGCGGTGCTCCCGTATCAGCGCTTCCGGCGGCAGTTTCTCCAGCCGCTCCCGTGGTTGCGGCGGCCCCTGGTTCCGTTGCCTCCGGGACCAAGGGCAATCAGGTCCACGTGAATTCGACCCGCGGGCTTGCCGGCGCCGAGGGCAATACCTCCAATAATATCTATACTTTTACTCTGGATCGGATCGGCGGCCAGGCCAAGCTGGTTTTTTATGGGTATGGCAACCGTTCCGGCAACACCTACGGCAGGGTGTATCTGATTGGCCCGGATGGGAATCGCACCGAGGTGGCCAGGTGGCGGCCCGATCTGCTCAAGGGGCCAAAGCTTGCGGACTTTAAGGTCTACACCGACGTGCAGGCGGTCAGTGCGGATATCTCAAATCAGGTCAAACAGCCCGGCCAATATCGGGTGGAGTTCCAGTACACCGATGGGGATGAGGCCCTCAATATCTACCGGGTAGAGATTCAGAGCTTGTAATCTCCACTCCCGAAAAATAGCCTCTAACCCCGGCCGCGGAAGAATCGCTGATCCGGGGTTTTTTTATGGGGCTTGGAACTCCGGCAGCAGTCGGGCGAAGGTGTTGTCGAGATGTTCGGGAATGGTGCGGACCTCGGCCAGCACGGTCATGAAGTTGTGGTCGCCAAGCCAACGGGGGACGATATGCCAGTGCAGATGGCTGGCAAGCCCGGCGCCCGCCACCTCCCCAAGGTTCAGGCCGAGATTGAAGCCCTCCGGCGTGAGGGTCTTGCGCAGGATCGTGGCGCAGTGCGGAAGCATGGCGGCGATGGCTGCATTTTCCGCAGGGGTGAGATCGCAGAGGTCGGCGAGATGTCGGGCCGGGGCCACCAGCAGATGGCCGTTGGCATAGGGGAAACGGTTCATGAGCACCACCAGGGTGGGGTCGCGGTATAAGATGAGATCCTTTGCCGAATGGGGCTGCCCTGGTGCTGTGCAGAAGATGCAGCCGGACTCCCTGCCGGTCTTGCCCTCGATGTATTCCATCCGCCAGGGCGTCCAGAGGGTTTTCATAGTTTGGCCTGAATCTGGTAAATTTGACCTTGCAGGGTTTCCCCGACCTCAAGGATGGCAAAGGTGCCGCCTGCCCCGGCATAACCCGTGCCGGTGAAACTGCCGGGATTGATGTAGAGAACTCCGCCCAGGCGGTGGCAGACCGGCCTGTGGGTGTGGCCGTAAACAATGCAGTCCGCCTCCGGAAAGATCTCGATCAGGCGTTGCTCAAAATCATAGGTGTTGCCTGCGCGATGGATCAGGCCGATGGTGAAGCCGCCCACCTGGATTTCCTTGTGGGTCGGCAGATGCTGGCAGGTCAGGGCTGAGCACATATTGCCGTGCACCGCATGCACCTCCTTGCCGGGGAATACTGCCAGGATCGCCGGATCGGTAAGGTCTCCGGCATGGAGGATCATGTCCGCGTCGTGGAAGAAGGCCTCTGCGATCTTTTTGAAGGTCTCGGTGGGGCGGGCAAGATGCGTATCGGAAAGGATGCCAATCTTCACAGGAGTCATAGTCCGCGCGCTGCACAAGCTTGGAGTCAAGAACGTTAGGTGCTTAGGGGCCGTTACGAAATAACCATTACATTTTTTACCATTTCGTTACGGCGCCTTATGCCGTGCACGACATGTCAAAGGTACAGTTTTTTTGAACGACGGCTTAGGATATCCCAGTGTAGCCCAGATGGGCTACAAATCTCAAGTGGAGAAAAAAAGAGGCTCAGTCGGCAGGTGGCCTGGAAAAAGCCTCGGGGGTAAGGAGGGGTTGCAGTATCGCCTCGGCCTGGGTCATGGAGATGCCTGCAAGAACAAGGCGTTTGTCGCGGCTTGTCTCGCCGCTGGCAATGGTCACGGCTGCCCGCGGAATCTTGAAGAGCTTGGCGATGAACTGGATTATCGCCGCGTTTGCCTTGCCATCCACCGGGGGAGAGGCGATGCAGAGCTTGAGTGCCTCGCCGTGGAGCCCGGCGATACGGGTGCGGGATGCTTTGGGCTGCACATGGATGGACAGGCTGACCGAGGTGCCGTCAGCCTGTTCCCGCAGACAGGTCAGATCATAGGGGCGATTCATCGGGGTTGAAACGCCCCGTTTTTTTCTTGGCGTCCGCGAGGTTTCCGGCAAAAGAAACCGACGGTTCGTGGGCTTCCAAGGGGTCTTCAAGACTGAAGGACATGTCGCCTTCAAGATCGGGGAGGATGGGGTCTGCGTCCTCGTCTTCATCCATGATCAGCATGTCTTTTCCGGCGGCAAGTGACGACGGCAGGGCAATGTCCTGGGCAGAAAAATCGTCGTCCGCTTCTGCGGCCATGCTTCCTAATCCACCGTCTGGAATGTCGATCTTGACGTAGAGATCTGTAAGGTCTGCTTCCTCGGAGGCCGCCAAATTATTGCTTCGGGGCTGCCGTCCGGTTTCCGGCGCGGTTGTGGCCTGGGCTCTGGGAGTGCCGCCAAAGATTCTATTGCGCTGGGGTTCCTGCTGGCGGGGCGAGGAGCTGAAATGTTCCGCCGCCCGCCTATTGTCGGTGGGTTCTGTGTCCAGCATGTGCAGGTAGGATTTCAGCTGTTGGCGCAGATCATCCCTGGCCTGTTCCCTGAGCGATTTCAGGTCCCCGATTTTTCCTTTCAGTTCGGCAATTTCCTGATCGGCCTCTTCCCTGCGCAGGCGCGCTTCTTCCTCGGCTTCGGCCACGATGGCTTCCGCCTCTTCCCTGCTTTTTTCCTTCATTCCGTCGGAGACATTCTGGGCCGCGATGATGGCGCTCTGGAAGGATTTCTGCTGGTTTTGGTAGGTGGCCAGATCCTTTTCCATGGTTTCCAGGCGGCCTTTGAGCTTTTGGTTTTCTTCGAAAACCGTCTGGTACGCTGCGGAGATTTTTTCTAAAAAATCGTCCACCTCTTCGACATCGAAACCGCGAAAACGGACATGGAACTGCTGGGACTGGATGTCTTGCGCTGAGAGTATCATGTCGGCTCCTTATGTGTGCATCAAAACGTCATGGGGTATTCAGGATTCTCACCAGGTCATGCAAGGTGGGGATCAGGAATAACTGGAGAAGCCAGATGGCCATGATGAGCAGCATGGGGGAAAGGTCGAGCCCGCCGCCAATAATCGGCACCACCCGGCGGATGCGGGAGAGTGCCGGTTCGGTGATCTCATAGAGAAAACGGACGATGGGGTTGTAGGGGTCGGCATTCACCCAAGAAATAATGGCCCGACCGATGATGACCCATATGTAGGCACTCAGTACCCACGCGAGCACATCGGCCAGGGCGCCTAAAAAATTACCGATGACAAACATAACACTCCTCTTTTGGTGAACAAAAAAATATGTAACCGGGGATTGCGGTGCACCACAAAAAGCCCGGTCAGGTTACAGGTTCATGATGCGCTCCGCCACGGCGACAATCTCCAGGCTGGCCTTACTCTCCGGTGCGCCAAGCAAAAAGGGCCTCTGTTGGCGGATGGCCATGGAGACGCTTTTATCCTGGGGCATGGCGCCCAAAGTCAGGGGGGTGATTTTCAAGAACCGCTCCAGCACCATGCTCATATTGGCGAAGACATCCTGGCCTTCTTTTTTGGATTGTACACTGTTTATCAGCAGGTGAAAGTGCTTTCTGTCATGGCGGGTATGGAGCACCTTGATCAGGGCGTAGGCGTCGGTGAGCGAGGTCGGGTCCGGGGTCAGGATGACGATGTTTACCTGGCTCCAGGTGTTGAACCAGAGCACCGAATCTCCGATGCCGGCTGCGGTGTCGATGAGGACAAAATCGAAGCGGTCGATGATCTCTTCCAGACTGCTGGTGAGCAGGGCCTGTTCCTCGTACGAGAGGTTGGCCATTTCCGGCACGCCCGAACTGGCAGGGAGGACATGAAACCTCGGGTTGATCTCCACCAGGGAGCTTGACAGGTCGCGCCCCTCTTCGATGGTTTCCCGGATGGTGTGGCGGACATTAAGCCCCAGCACCACATCGACGTTGGCCAGCCCCAGGTCACCGTCGATGAGCAGGACGGCTTTGCCTTTCTGGGAAAGGGCGGTGGCCACGTTCACCGAAAAGGAGGTCTTGCCGACCCCGCCTTTGCCGCTGCTGATACAGATGATTTTCGGAGAGCGCTTGGTTTTCGCGGTCATGGACGATTTTCCTCTGCAAAAAGCTGTAAAAGTGACGGACGTCTCAAAGGGATGTCCGTTAAAGTAGTAGGCAACAAATTACGCCGCTATCCCCGCTGCCCGTGCGGCCTTTCGGGGTTGCATCCAAAGCTGGGCGCGTTCCTCCACCGTCACCTGGCAGGAATCCTCGGAGCGGACGGCGGCGCTTTGGCAGATGGCGTCGTTTCCTATCTTGGCGGCGCGGGCCAGCTCGGCTTCGGCTAGAGTCAGAAGCTGATCTGCCGGGATTGTCTCGTAGGCATGGCAGACGGCGATACCCAGGGCCAGGGTGGGGGTAACCCCGGTGGTCCCCTTGGTGAAAGCGGTGTTGCGCAGGGCGGCCCGAATCTCTTCCGCCCGTTTTCTCGCCTTGCCCACTGCGGCGCCCGGCATGATCAGGGCCAGGCCGTTTTTGTGATAGCCGGAGAGCAGATCCACCGGATGCAGGCAGGGTGTAAGGGCTGTTGCCGCCTGTCCGGCCAGGGCGCTGGCCCCGGTATCTTGCCCGGAAAGCGTGAGCAGGAGAAGGGCGCAGGGCAATTTGCTCTGCTGGACCTGGGTAAGCTCCATTGCCAGTTGCTGGCGGAGCCAGGCGAGGTCCGGCAATTTCCCCTCTGTCTGGCCGACCGGTGTCGGGCGGGTTTGGTCGGTAAAACGCAGTCCGGCCAGGATTGGAGCCAGCTCCGAAGCGGAAACAGCAGCATTGATGAGCAGCAGACCCAGAGGCTCAGACCCTTTGCCAGTAAGCCTGATGGTGCGGACAGGGTGCTGGCCGGCCTGTTCTTCCAGGCTGCGATAGAGCAGGGCCGTATCCGAGGGGGCCTTCCGGTTCATGCTACTCTGCTGCCGTTGGCGACCGGGCCGGAAACTGCGGAAAGCACCAGGCGATCCCCGTCCTTGGCGGCCAATACCATGCCGTGGGAGGCCACGCCCATCAATTTGGCGGGTTTGAGGTTGGCGACGATGATCACCTGGCGGCCCACCAGCTCTTCCGGCTGGTAATGCTGGGCAATGCCCGCCACTATGGTGCGCTCCTCCGGGGCCTTGACCGTCAGCTTGAGGAGGCGGTCGGATTTGGCGATCTTTTCGGCGGCGACGATCTCCGCCACCCGCAATTCCAGATTTTGGAAGGCGTCAAAGGAGATGAGGCCCTCGGCCTCCGCTGCGGGCTCCGGGCTTGGGGTCTTTTCGCTGGCTGGTTCTTTCATGGCTTTGCTTTTCTGCGGTTGTGGTTGGTCTTTTGTTTCTTGCTGTAGCCGGGGGAAAAGCTGCGCCCCAGGGGTGATAGCCCTGCCCGGCACGAGTCGGCCCCAGACCCCACAGTCGTTGAGGCTGGTCTCGCCTGGTACACCGAGGGCCTCGGCCATCTTGGCGGCGGTTTCCGGCATGATGGGATGCAGGGTCAGGGTGATGAGCCTCAGCGTCTCCAACAGGGTATAGAGCACGGTGCCGAGTTGGGCGGTCTGTTGCGGATCTTTGACCAGTTCCCAAGGTTGGGTGCTGACGATGTATTTGTTGGCCCGGCTGATCACCTCCCACACCGAAGCCAGGGCCCGGTGGAAGGCGAAATTATCCAGGTGTTCGCGGTAGTGGCCCAGCATGGCCAGGGCCGCTTCGGCCAATTCCCGATCTTGGGCCGAGGGCATACTCGGCTGCGGCACCACGCTTGCCGCGAAGTTCTTCACCATGGTCAGCGAGCGGGAAAAGAGGTTGCCCAGGTCGTTGGTCAGGTCGGAGTTGTGCCGGGCCATCAGGGCTTCTTTGGAAAATCCGGCGTCCAGGCCAAAGGACATCTCGCGGAGCAGGAAGTAACGCACCGAATCCGCGCCGAATTCCGCCACCAATTCGCCGGGCCGCACCACGTTGCCCAAGCTCTTGGACATCTTGGTCTCGTTCATGTTCCAGTAGCCGTGGACATGCAGCCGCTGGTAGGGCTCAAGCCCCATGGCTTTCAACATGGTGGGCCAGTAGATGGCGTGGGGTTTGAGGATGTCCTTGGCGATGACATGCTCGGCCACCGGCCAGTAGCGGGCAAAATCATCCCCCCCCGGATAGTTGAGGCCGGAAAGGTAGTTGATCAGGGCGTCGAACCAGACATAGGTGACAAAGCGGTTGTCAAACGGGAGCGGAATGCCCCAGGTGAGCCGGGTGGTGGGCCGGGAGATACAGAGATCCTCCAGGGGCTCCTTAAGAAAGGAGAGCACCTCGTTGCGGTAGCGCTCCGGGGTGATGAATTCCGGGTGCTTGTTGATGTGGTCGATGAGCCATTCCTGGTACTTGCTCATCCGGAAAAAATAATTCTGTTCGCTGATTTTTGTCGGTTCGGTGAGATGATCCGGGCACTTGCCGTCCACCAGCTCCTTTTCGGTGAGGAACTGCTCGCAGCCCTTGCAGTAAAGGCCGGTGTACTCGCTGAAATAGATGTCGCCCTGGTCGTACACCTGCTGGAGAATGCCCTGCACCACTGCCATGTGGGCCGGGTCGGTGGTGCGGACAAAGGTGTCCGGCGCGATGGCAAGCGGCGGCCAGGCGGCCCGGAACAAGGCGCTGATCGTGTCCACATACTCCTTGACGGAAACCTCGGCGTCTTCGGCGGCATGGACGATCTTGTCGCCGTGTTCGTCGGTGCCGGTCTGGAAGCGGACATCCTTGCCCAACAGCCGCTGGTAACGGCAGACGGCATCGGCCACCACGGTGGAATAGGCGTGGCCCAGATGGGGCTGGGCGTTGACGTAAAAAATCGGGGTGGTGAGGTAATACGCGGTCATTGGGCAGACCCTTCGGGGGCTTTGTGATGTTTGGGTCTTTTTCTTCTGGGTGGGGCTTCCGCCTCAGTTGCCTGAGCTTGGGCCTGGGCCTGGGGCGGGGCGGCCTGGCCTTGGACGGGTTGCGTCGCTCTGGCCTGGCTCCATTCCTCCTTGGTGAGAATGATATTTCTTTCGTGGCCGTCCACCCAGGCAACTTCGAGGGTTTCCTCCAGGGGGTTTACCTTGATAATTTTGTAATTCTTCTCCCCCACGGTGATGGCCTTGCCCGGTTTGGGCATCGTCTTGCGGATGGCGTGGTAGGTGTCGTACTCGTAGGTGAGGCAGCAGAGCAGCCGGTTGCAGATGCCGGAGATCTTGGCCGGGTTGAGCGGCAGGCCCTGTTCCTTGGCCATTTTGATGGAAACCGGGGCAAAGTTTTTGAGATACGACGAGCAGCAGAGCTCCCGTCCGCAGCAGCCCAGGCCGCCGATCATCTTGGTTTCGTGGCGGACCCCGACCTGGCGGATTTCTACCCTGGTGCGGAATTCCTGGACCAGATCTTTGACCAGCTCACGAAAATCAACCCTGGTGTCGGCGGTGAAATAGAAGATGATCTTGCTGCCGTTTAAAAAACGCTCCACCTTGATGAGTTTCATGGGCAACCCATGGGTGCCGATGAAGCGGGTGCAGACGGCAAAGGCCTCCTTTTCGCGTTCCAGGAGACGGGCGAATTTTTCTGTTTCGTCACGGGTTCCCCTCCGGACGATGAGGTGACTGCCCAATCCTTCCGGTGTGGTTTTTCCAGGGCAGGGCAGGGTCCGGGTATGGACCGTGGCTGGCTCTATGCCGTGTTCGGTCTGGGCCATGACCAGTTCATTGACCTTGAGGTTCTGGATGCGGGAGACAGCGGAAAAAAATTGGTCCCCTGGCCGAAATTGAATGGTGTAGCAGGTTTCCGGTGCGTTGTGCTGGTCTTCATGCACCAGCTCTTCAGGGGGTGTAGGGGGTGTTTCTAGAATTTCGTTCATGTATTGCGCTCAAACAGCCCGGAGGCTGCAAAATAGTAATGTTTACGGAGTGCAGATGCAAATGCTTCGCAGCGCCGCTTCGCTGCTGCCACATCTGCGCGAAAGAGGTCTGCGAAGTGTGCTGTTGCACACGAGCAGGCCGATGACAGCAGCGCAGCGGCGAAGCAGATGTGGTGCTACGGAACATTTACAAAAGGCGATCATACCATTAAAGCAGACCAAAGAAAAGTACTTCGCACACCGCAGTGGGGTTGCAGTTGCGGGCCAGTTGTTTCCGGGCTGTGTCCAGTAAGCGCAGCTTATCTGCGAGCTGGCCACTGGACCAGCGGCGGCAGGCTGTCGGGAAAGTGGGGCTCATATCATGGTTGATGATCGAACCTGGCGCGCCATGGTCGAAGAGGAGCAGATCGTGGAGCCAGGTGGTGAGCAGCTCCAGGAGTTCGCCTAAATCCTCCTTGAGCTTGGCTGCTGATTCTGCGAGGTCGCCCAAGGCCTGAATCGTGGCCGGGGTGTTCGGCTCAAGCCGCAGCAAATGGTCGACAATTTCTCTCCGCAACCCCAATAGGTCCTTGGTCAGGATGACTCTGGCTCGGCCCAGGCTGCCTTCGGCCATGGCCGCCAGGGTGGCCGCACTTTCCAGATCTATGCCTGCTTCCAGCGCCAGGATTTTCGCCACCTTTGCCTGGGGGAGCGGGAAAAAAGGTACGGTCTGGCAGCGGGAGAGGATGGTGGGCAGAATCCCGCCCGCCTCGTCGGCGGTGAGGATGAGCATGGTCTGGCTGGGCGGTTCCTCCAGGGTTTTGAGCAGGCTGTTGGCCGCCTCCCGCCGCATGGTGTGGATATCGCAGAGCAGTGCCACCCGGATCTTGGCCTCAAAGGGAGGGAAGGCCAGGGTTTTTTTGAGCTCGCGCACCTGATTGATCTTGATCGCCGCACCCTCCGGCTCGATGACGATGAAGTCCGGGTGGCTGCCGGAACGTAACTTGACGCACGATGGGCACTGGCCGCAGGGTTCGTGGCTCTGAGGGTTTTGGCAGTTGAGGGCGGCGGCAAAGGTTTTGGCCAAGGTCTTTTTGCCAACCCCCATGGGGCCTTTGAAGAGCAAGGCATGGGCCAGCCGATCTTGCTCTACGGCGCGGTGCAGCAGTTTTTTAGCCTTGTCCTGGCCGATGATCCCGGCAAAAGAAAGGGGTATGTTTTCCTGGGGCTGTTTCATGCCCGTATCATACCCGATGCGGCAGGGATGAAAAAGGCAAAAGGCGCAAAAAGCATTGAAGCGAGAGGGGGAAGGACCGGCGCATTTCAGGCGTCCGGGGCAGGGCGATTCCTGATGACCTGCTGGACTGCCTCGATGATCTCGGAAGATTCCGGGCCTTTGCGGATCACCAGATCAGCGCCGGCAGCCAGGGCCTCTTGCTGGACCTCCGGCCGCTCGTCCGCGGTAAACAGCAGGAGCTTCACTTCGGCGCAATCCGGGTGGCGGCGGATTTCCTTGCAGATTTCAATGCCGGAAAGAAGCGGCAGGATGTAATCGATCACCGCTACCGCTGGTTTTTCGGCGAGGATCAGGGCCAAGCCTTCCTGGCCGTTGGTTGCGGGAAGGGGGATGAACCCGGCTTTTTGTAGCAGACGGCTGTAAAGCCTTAAAATAACCGGGTTGTCATCGACGATCACGACCTTGTGCGGGGCAACGGCCTCGCCGGCGGTTTGTGGTTCGCCTAAATCCTGGAGAATCAGGAGCTGATCCCCTTGGCGCAGAGAGAGTTCCGGTCCAGGAAAGATGGTGTCCTGGTCGGCCCGACGCAAGCCGAAGATCCGGGTGCCCATCTGCCGGGAAACCTCTTCGATGGTGGCCTTGGCCATGCTCGATCCTTCTTGTACCTCAATCCACTGGCTGGTAAGGGATTCCTTGCCAGCCTGCCTGCCGGTGGCGATGAGAAGGGCTTCGGCAATTCTTATCCCGGCCGAGGCAAAGGGGGAGATGACGTTGTCGGCGCCGGCCCGGAGAATCTTGTGCTCCGAGGAAAGGTCTTCGGCCCGTGAGATGATGTGCAGGGTGGGGTTGAGTTCCCGTGCGGACAAGACAATAAAGAGGTTGTCCGGGTCTTTGTTGAGCAGGGCGATCAGGCCGGTGGCCGATTTGATCCCGGCTGCCCGCAGTGTCTCCTCGTGGGTGGCGTCGCCGTGGATGTGGAGATGGCCCTGTTCGGCAATGTGCTGGCAGTGTTCTACCGAATGTTCAATGATTACGAAATCAACCTGGTTGGCCTTGAAATGTTCCGCCGCCGCCGCGCCCACCCGCCCATAGCCGCAGAGGATGAAATGTGACTTGAGCTGGGCAATCTTCTTGTTCATTTTTTTTCTCTCCTTCCCCCCGGTCCAGACCGTTTCCATGATTGAACCGACCAGGGCGTGGCTGGCAAAGGCCAGGCCGCTGAAGCCCATGACAATGTAGCCGATGGTGAAAAGCCGCCCGGTGTCGGAAAGCGGGTGTACCTCGCCGAAACCAACCGAGGTCAGGGTTATGACCGACATGTACAGGGCCTCGATAAAGGTGAAGCCTTCAATCCCCATATAGCCCAAAATGCCTACCAGGATAAGGGCGATAATGGCTGCCAGGGTCCAGATGATCCGATGGGGTTTTTTCACGGGCGGAATCTGGGGGGAAGGATGATCCCCGCTGGAGCAGGGCCGGGCAGTGCTGTCAATGGGGCAGTCAGTTTCATGGAATTCTTGTACCGTGCCTTGTCAGGTTCGTCAAGCAACAGCAGGAGTTTTATGGAAAAAGGGCCTTTTTGTCGGGGCAACGCAATTTCCTGCGGAAAAAAGTGTGGTTTAATGATAGGTTGGGGCTTGTTTATTTTCGTCGCTACTTGTGCATAACATGAGCCTGTTGCAAAAATAGAAAAACACCCTTCGACAGGCTCAGGGCGAACGGTAGCCATCTTGAATCATTATAGTTTCTTCCGTTCATGCTGAGCCCTTCGACATTGCTCAGGAGAGCCCTGTCGAAGCACAATAAAGCATTTTGCAAGAGTCTCACACTTTTTAGGATAAGACCATGGGAACGACAGTCCGCCAGTTATACCGCGCCATTGATGGCAACCGTGAATACTGTTTCAACATCGAAAGCACCGCCCCCCTGACCGGACAGGAGTTGAACAACCTCAAGCTGCTCTTGGCGGACGGCTTTTTGGCCGAAACGGTCACCGCCCCCCCCAATCTCGCCGGAGAGCGGGTGGTGGAGTTGGGACCTCGGCTTAATTTCGCCACGGCCTGGTCGTCGAACCTGGTCTCCATCTGCCGGGCCATCGGCCTGGACTCGGTGACCCGGGTGGAACGCTCCCGCCGCTTTCTGGTGCCTGCGGGTGACGATCTTGCGGCCTTTGTCGCGGCCAACCACGACCGGATGACCGAGTGCCAATATCTGGCGGCCCTCACCACCTTTGAAACCGGGGTCACTCCCGAGCCGGTGTATGCAATCGACCTCATCAGCCAGGGGCCGGACGGGTTGCTGGCCATCCCCGGCATCTCCATGGACGAATGGGACCGGAATTTCTACTACGACTACTTTGTCACCAAGCATAAGCGCAACCCTACCATCGTCGAGATCATGGACCTCAACAACGCCAATTCCGAGCATTCCAGGCACGGATTTTTTCGGGGCAAGCAGATCATCGACGGCGTGGAGCAGAAGGCAAATCTGTTCCAGTTGGTCACCGACACCCTCACCGCCCACCCCAAGGGCAGCGTCATCGCCTTTAAAGATAACTCCAGCGCCGTGGAGGGCCACCGGATCACCACCCTCCTCCCGAATCAGCCAGGCGCGCCCTCCCCACTCTCCGCCCAGGAGGTGGTCTACCATGTGCTGCTCACCGCCGAGACCCATAACTTCCCCACCGGGGTTGCCCCGTTCCCCGGGGCCGAGACCGGCACCGGCGGCCGGATCCGCGACGTGCAGGGCACCGGCAAGGGCGGCTTTGTCATGGCCGGAACCGCGGGCTACTGCGTGGCCAATCTCCATATCCCCGGCTACGACCTGCCCTGGGAGAACCGCTACGAGTGTCCGGACAACCTGGCCAGCGCGCTTACCATTGAGATCGAGGCATCCAACGGCGCCTCGGACTACGGCAACAAATTCGGCGAGCCCCTGGTCTTGGGCTTCACCCGCTCCTTTGACCTGCGCCTGGACGATGGCGAGCGGTGGGGCTTTCTCAAGCCGATCATGTTCACCGCCGGGGTGGGCCAGATCGATGCCCGGCACACCGCCAAGGCCAAGGAGGAAAAAGGCATGCTCATCGTCCAGGTGGGCGGCCCGGCCTACCGGGTGGGTTTTGGCGGCGGGGCCGCCTCCAGCATGCTCCAGGGCGAGAATGTCAGCGAGCTTGATTTCGACGCGGTGCAGCGCGGCGACGCCGAGATGGAGCAGAAGATGAACCGGGTGATTCGGGCCTGTAACGAGATGGGCGACAAGACCCTGATCGACGTGATCCACGACCAGGGTGCAGGCGGCCCGGCCAATGTCTTAAAAGAGCTGGTGGAAAAATCCGGCGGCCGCATCGAGATCCGCAACATCCGGGTGGGCGACCCCACCATGAGCGTGCTGGAGATTTACGTGGCCGAGTACCAGGAGCGCAACGGCTTTCTGATCCGGCCCGAAAATATCGTGAAATTCCAGGCCATCTGTGAGCGGGAAAAGGTGGCCTGCGAGGTGCTGGGCGAGGTGACCGGCGATCTGCGCTTCGTGGTGCATGACGCGCAGGATGGCTCTACGCCGGTGGATATCGAATTGAACGAGCTGTTGGGTAATGTGCCGATCAAGACTTTTACGGATAACCGGCGCGAGCCGGGGTTAAAGCCTCTGGTGGTGCAGGATCTCAGCGTGAAGGATGCCCTGCACAATGTCCTGCGGCTGGTTTCCGTGGGCTCCAAGCGCTTTCTCACCAACAAGGTGGATCGGGCCGTGACCGGCCTCATTGTGCGGCAGCAATGCTGCGGCCCGTTACAGCTGCCGGTGAGCGACGTGGCGGTTTTGGCGCAAAGCCATTTCGCCAAGTCCGGGGTGGCCACGGCCATCGGCGAGCAGCCCATCAAGATGCTGGTCAACCCCGCAGCCGGGGCGCGGATGGCTGTGGGCGAGGCCCTGACCAATCTGGTCTGGGCCAAGGTGGTAGAGCTTGAGCAGGTCAAATGCTCGGCAAACTGGATGTGGGCTCCCAAGCTGGAAGGCGAGGGCGCGGCCATGTACGACGCGGCCCTGGCCATGCGCGAGGCCATGCTCGGGGTGGGTATTGCCGTGGACGGCGGCAAGGACAGCCTGTCCATGGCCACCAAGGTGGGCAAGGAAACGGTTAAGTCGCCCCGGGAGCTGGTGATTTCGGTCTACGGAGCGGTGGCGGATATTGGCAAGGTGGTGAGCCCGGACATCAAACAACCCGGCAGCAGTTTGCTTCTGGTCGACTTGGGCGGCGGCAAAAACCGGCTCGGTGGCACGGCCCTGGCCCAGACCCTGGGCCAACTCGGCAACGAGTCGCCGGATATGGACAACCCGGTCCAGGTCAAACAGGCCTTTTGTGCTGTGCAGGAGCTGATCGACAAGGGGATGATCGCGGCAGGTCACGACCGTAGCGACGGAGGGCTGGTCACCACTGTGCTGGAGATGGCCTTTGCTGGCAACTGCGGCCTGGACCTGCCCCTGACCGGCACGGCCACCGCCATTGAGGCCCTTTTCAGCGAAGAGTTGGGGCTGGTGTTGGAATGTGTGGTTGGGCAGGAACAGGCAGTGCAAGATATTCTCGGCAAGGGTGGAGTCCCTTGCGTGTTGCTCGGCGCAACCACTTCCACCAAGGATATTCGGATCAGCTATAACGGGGCAATGGTCCTTGCCGAAGACATGCGGCTTTTGCGCCAATGGTGGGAGGAAACCAGCTACCAGTTGGAGCGGCTCCAGATCAAGCCTGCCTGCGCCGATGCGGAAAAGAAAAATATCTATGACCGTAAGGGGCCGACCTACCGCTTAAGTTTTACCCCGGAAAAAACCGCAGCCGAAGTGCTGGCGAAAACGAACAAACCAAAGGTCGCTATCCTGCGCGACGAGGGCTCCAATTCCGACCGGGAGATGAGTTCCGCCTTTTACGCCGCAGGGTTTGAGCCCTGGGACGTTACCATGACCGACCTGCTGACCGGGCGCATTACCTTGGACGGCTTCCGGGGTCTGGCTGCGGTGGGCGGTTTTTCTTACGCCGACGTGCCCGAGTCCGCTAAGGGTTGGGCCGCCACCATCCTTTTCAATGACCGGCTCAAGGCCATGTTCCAGGCCTTTTACGACCGGCCCGACACCTTCACCCTGGGCATCTGCAACGGCTGCCAGCTCTTTGGTCTGTTGGGCCTGGTGCCTTGGCAGGGGCGGCTTCCGGCTGAGCAGCAGCCCCGCTTCATCCACAATCTCTCAGGCCGGTTCGAGTCGCGCTGGGTCACGGTCAAGGTGCTGAAAAGTCCGGCCATGATGCTCAAGGGCATGGAGGATCTGACCTTCGGCATCCATGTGGACCATGGCGAGGGCTTCCTCCATTTCCCCGACCCGGCCATCAAAGCAGAGGTGCTGGCAAGCAATCTTGCCACCCTGGCCTATGTGGACGACGCAGGCCAGCCCACCGAGGCCTATCCCTTCAACCCCAACGGCTCACCCGGGGGCCTCACCGGTCTCTGCTCGCCCGACGGCAGGCACTTGGCCATGATGCCGCATCCGGAACGGGCCTTTTTGCCCTGGCAGTGCCACTGGCTACCCGAGGAGATGAAGCCGCTGCCTGTCTCGCCCTGGCTGAGGATGTTTCAGAATGCCTACGAGTGGTGCCTGAAGTAGCAGAGAATGGCGATTTGTTCGCATGTGTATCAGGTGTTTGTTGCGAGACTTCGATTGTAAAAAAATATAAAAGTGTTACATTAAATAGCTATGCGATTGAGGGTGCTTGCAGCTTGATAGGGCAAGCGATTCCCCTATAATCATTTGTTAGTGAGACCAGATTATGATGAAACGAGTGGGAATTTTGGCGTTTTGTGTGATTTCCAGTATCTCTACCTCGGCATTGGCTGCTGGCGTGAATGGCGATGCGGTAATTGGCGGAGCCCTCGGTGGTGCTGCCGGTGCTGCGGTTGGTTCCGCTATTGGCGGGCGTGATGGCGCCATGATCGGCGCCGGTTTAGGCGGCGTGGCTGGGGTCGCGGTTGCCACCTCCGATAACAACGCGCGGGCAAGGGGTAGGGGAAACGTGGGGTATGCCCAAGATAATGGTCGTCATCGGGGCCATCATAAACATCATAGGCGTCATAAGGGACATGGGCATTATGATTGATAGGCAATAGCTGAGGGCTGTGGATAAAAAAAAGGGGCGTCTCGTTGAGATGCCCCTTTTTTGTTGCGTGTTTGGAATGAGGTTGGGAACAGTGTGCTCGGCGTGTCCCCGTCTACAGGCCAAACAGCGTCCGTTGGCGCGGGTCCACCCCGTTATCCTGCCCCTGGTCCAGAGATGCCGCCGAGCCATCATCGGCCCGATGCCCTTTGACAAAGAGAAACCGTTCCAGGTTGCGCTGGAACTCCGTCCACTGATAGCCTTCGCCCTTTACCTGCCCGGCCAAACGATCCAGGTAATTGATCTTGGCGTCCAGGTCGTCGAGAAAGTTCAGAGCAAAGGCCTCCTGCATCATGGGCAGTGAGGGTGAGCCGAACTCATGGCGCCCGTGGTGGCTTAAGATGAGGTGCTTGATCCGGTCGCCCAGCTCTTCCGGGAAGCCGGAGGAGCGGTCCAGATTCGGGTAGAGGGTGCTGATACTGTCTGCCAACCGGGCCACAGCCAGAGTGTGCTCCAGCAACCCGCCCACATAGGCGTGATGCATCACCTTGGCGGCGGGCGCTTTTTTAAAGGCCTGCATGAGTCGGCGTTCCCCGAACAGGGCCAGGAGCAGTTCCTTGAGAAAGGGGTTCTCCACGCTGCCCGCCAGTTTGAGCAACTCTTTGGCCATGAGACCCACGTTGCCCTGGACGCTGGGGACAAACAGGGCCAGATCTACCTCGCTCTCTGCAATTCGGGAGAGGTTGTCGACCCGGAGCTGGAGGATGCCCTTATAGGCTTGGGCCTGACCGGTCACGGAAACAATGGCCCCGGTCGGACATTCGCCCATGAGTTGCTCGGCATTCTCCCAGACCCGCCCGGAGATTTCCCCGCTGGCGTCCATCAGGACAAGGCTCAGATAGGGTTTGCCAGCCTTGGTCTCGCCGCGGCTCATCTCGCGAACCAGAAAAAGGTCGTGGATTGCCTGGCCGTCTGTAATTTCTTTTATCTGGATGGTTTTGTTGGCTGTTGTCATGGACTTGGGAATAGGGGTGGATGATTTTGGGGAGAACCAGCAATATTTTGGTGATTATTGTACCCAGTTTTTCAGGCGTGGACCATCAATCTTTTAGTATTAGCACCCCGTTGAATAATGATGGTCCTATTGTTGGCGCTTGTATCGGTGTAAGGGGCCTACAATGCATTAAGCAGAGCCAGGTGGAAATGGGATGGGAGTTGGTGAAGCAATAAATAAGTAAAAAGAGCGCAGGTAAGGTGAGATATTGGGAGTGTGAGTGATTATCTACTGATCTTGCTGGGGGTGGAATTCCGGCATTCTGGGTTATCAAAGAAAACTGCACCGTGTTTATCAATACAGTAAGGCATCTTGTTGTAAGAATTTTCAGGGACAGCGGCCAAAATTCCTGTTTTCACCAAGAGCTCGACATTTTCTGGAGGGACGCCAAACCTCTGCGTGTAGACGACAACAGCTCTTTCCACAATCAAAACCCCCTGTAAATCACGGAGCCGTAACTCGATAGCCTTCCTTTGCATTTCGCTGTTTTCCTGTCGCAATAGACCGATGAGATAGGCCATGGCAATCTCGGTTTTTCCGGCCTTTTGTAGAAGCTTCGCCGAAAGAGTGGCAAGAGTGATACTGCCCGTCCCGCCTGGACGGGAATACGCCTCTTGTAGGTAGTGGCTCGCCTGAACTTTGTCATCCAGGAAATAGAAGTAATCAAACCCTATAAAAAAAGCCAGCTCCCAATCCCAGGTGCGTGCTTCCAGTCCTTTCTTCAAAAAAAATATTGCCTGTTGCGGACGTTGAGCTTCCCAAGCGAAAAATGGCTGTACCAGCCGGTAGTTGTCGCTGAAGTATGGGTCCAGCATCTGAGAAGTTTCGAGAATTTCATAGATGACATCCCATGCCTGGGGAGGCAGGTCTCTCATTCTGACCCCGGGTTGCATAAGATAGCGCCCAATGGCGCTGGCAGCTTCAATGGTCATGAAATCCGCCATGACCCCCTTGAACTCTCCTGCCGTCAAGCGGGCCAGGGCCGGCGGCATTACCGGTTTGATCTGTTGTAGGCGCCCGGCCAGCGCGTCGTGAACTCTGGCGTTTTCCATGCGCATAAATGTCAGCACATGACTCGTAGCCAACAAAAAAAATAGGGTGAAGAATCCAACCCTGCGAATCACGAGAGTTCCCTTCTGTTAAAAAAGAATATCGTGCAGAGCAGGAGGAGCGTGGTGTAGAAAAACCAGTATGCAAAGGTCAACGCTAGTGTTTCGTGATGGACGGGAAGTCCGTAAGCTGCAAGGGTCTTGAGGTCAAAGGCGGAGAGGTTGGGGAATATCCATTTGATCCATTGCATCAGGGCAGAAAGGCCCGCAGAAGTTTTAATTTCTTTGGCGGCCAGAGCAAGTTGTACCGACTCGATGCCTGTGCCGATCAGGTAGATGCTGCCGCTCAGGATCAGGGCTATGTAAAAGGAGGAACAGAAACTCATGAAAAAGAAAACAACCGAGGCGATTAGGACAAGCTCAAGGAACAGGAATAGCTGAGCGTAGAGCAAGGTTGTCCAAGAAAAATTGGCGATTACATTATGTGGCAAGGTGGCATTAAGGACGCACACTGTCACAAAAAGTAAGCAGGAGAGAAACAGGAAAGAGGCCAGCAGTAGCAGGCAAACCCCCAGAAACTTTCCCAGGATGTATTGGGCGCGTGAGGTTGAAGTTGCTAGCACCATGTAGATAGTCTTCTTGTCCAAATCCTTGCCAATAATGTTGATTGCCAGAAAAAAGATAATCAGCATGCCGGACATGGTAATAGTCGAGAGCCCGATGTCGATGGCCACCTTGCCAAGATCGTACATGAACAGGGAGGGAATAAGTGTACTCGCCCCAGTCATTAGCAAAGCGAGTATCGCAATTCCATGGAGCATCCGGTGACGGAGTCCTTCCTTGAGGGTGAGAATGGCAAGCGGGAATATAGTATTCATTGAGAAAGATCGTCGTTGGTGATCATGGTGACAAAGGCCTCTTCCAGGGTGGAGGTGCCGCCGGTGCATGTGGCAAGACTGTCGCAGAATAGCAGCCTGCCGCAGTTGAGGATAGCAACGGAGTCGCACAACCTCTCGATGTCATTGAGAATGTGTGAGCTGAAGAAGATAGTTTTTCCTGCCTGTTTCAATTCCATGAGCAGGTTGATGATCATGTGGCGGCCGATGGGGTCAAGACCGCTCAACGGTTCGTCAAGGATGAGCAGGTCCGGGTCGTGGAGCAAGGCTGCGGCGAATCCGGCTCGTTGCTGCATGCCCTTGGAGTATGTGCGCAGGAGTTTGTCGGCTGCATCGGCCAGTTGCAGTCGCTCCAGCAGCGCATCACCGCGACTGCGGATGAGGCTGGTCGGCATGTCTGCGGTCTTGCCCAGAAAATCAAGCAGTTCTCGGGCGGTAAGGTTGTCGTAATAATAGGGATGTTCGGGCAGGAAACCGACCCGTTTGCGGGCCAACGGCTCGCGATGGCTCTGGCCGCAGATGTGGATTTTTCCCGTATCCGGGCGGATAAAATCCATGATCATCTTTATGGTCGTGGATTTCCCCGCACCATTGGGCCCAAGAAATCCGAACACCGTCTTTTCCGGAACGTTGAAGCTCATGGAGTGAACTGCGATTTTACGACGGGTTAACCCGATGGAAAAAGATTTTGTTACAAGATCAAGACTTAACATATGTGGTGGCTGGGGATGGGGGAGGATTTTTGTATTCAATAAGCACAGCATTGCAGGGGGAAATATCCCTGTAATGCTGTGCTGCGGAGAGATGAAGTTACTTGACGCCCCAGTTTGGGGAAGGTGCGCCGCCCGCACCAATACCGTTCAGGTCATTGACACCCGGTACGGATAAAGGTGGAACTGTGCATTCAATTGCACCGGTGGCTGCGGTCCAATTATCGTTGGTAGCTGTATACATGGTGTTGGGCGCGTCAGAGTCCAAAGCCCAGGCTGCGTTGCCTTGTTCGTGTTGGGAAACTATGATATAGGAAGTGTGGTTCACGCCTGCTTCGGTCCCCACGTTGAGGTGAACATTGGCGCCTAGGCCAACCCCCATGCCGCCGATCCTGAGGTTAGCAGGGTCGGCGCTGTTGGTGCTGGTGATCATAAGGCCGGGGATGCCTGCTTGGGCAGGCGGCGCCGCCGCCATGGACCCTACAAGAGCTCGGGCGCTTACAATACCGCCGGCTACATCACCAGGGGCGGCGGCCAGGGTGCCGATGGCTGGGACACCATAAACGCCTATGTCACTCATCAGTGTTTCCATGGAATTCAAGGTCTGATGCGAATCGCCAGCCGCCGCAGTATTTCTGGCCCGGGTCTGGTAGGCTGCGAATTGTGGGATGGCGATGGCCGCCAGGATGCCAATGATCGCGACAACGATCATCAACTCGACCAGGGTAAAACCTTTTTGATTCTTCATCTTTTTCATGGTGTGTCTCCTCATGGTGGTTGTGTCCGATGAACGTGAATTATGCAGGTCCATCTGGTTATATGGCCCAGTCACGACCTAGGGCAACTTCAATTTTCATGCCAGGGGGAGATGTGTTTCCGAAATTTGAATTTGTGTTTTGATTTTGGGCTGTTGTCGGGACACACAAAAGAGAGGAACGAGTCGAGGCTGACATGGTGACATGTTTTGTCAGTTGCCGGTGGCGATATGTGTCAATGGTGACGAACGTATGGAGTTTTTATTCTAAGAAAAGAGCATAGCGTGTATTTTAGGTAGTTGTAGGGAAAGCATTTTTTTTGCTTAATCAGTTAGCATTTCCATATGGCCTGTCCGGAGTGCCAGATTTTCCTTGTTTGCAAAACTGTGATGAACCCAGGAGGCGATGCATGCGGGTTTGGAATTTGAAGGCGCAGACGATTTTAACTTTTTTCCTGATTCTAGGGGTTGGCATGCTGCTGGTAAACGTCGTGTCCATGCAACTTTGGAAGCGGCAGGCTTTGCGTGCCGATTTAGATCATACTCGTAGCCTGCTTTCGGTCATGGCCAGGTATAGGTTCGAGGGTGGCAGCGAGGGGCGGTTCGGGGATGAAATTAAACAAATATTGCGATCAGATGATGCGATTTTGTGCTTCGGTTCTGTAGCCGCACAGGGAGAAATCATCAATATCTCCTCCGGATGTGAGGCTTTTGCAAAAGTTTTGGAGATTTCTCTGGCGAATATCACGCACTCTGGCACCGAAGACACTCGCTTCCTCCCTTATTCTCCATCGGACAGCGGATTAGCGAGAAATAATGTGCTGCTTGTTGCGCAGCCTTATCTATCTCCAGATGGAGCAAGGGGCGCCGTGGCCATGGTCCGTTCCGCCCAGCCGATTGATGTACTGTTATGGGAAAATGAAAAGATAATTCTGGGCTATATGCTTGCCAATGCGGTGGTGCTTGCGGTTGTCGGCTTTTTCCGTATGGTCAAGCTTGTTGTCCGCCCCTTGGAACGCCTTGCCGAACAGGCGGATACCTATTCTCTGAAGCATGATTTTTTGCCTTTTGCTGGGCGAGCGGGAAATGAGTTTGGGCGTCTCTCCTCAAGCTTGAATCGAATGATGGTGCAACTAGAAGAGGATCGGAAATCGCTTCTTCAGAAGGTGGACTCTCTGCGGCTTGCCAATGAGGAACTGGAACGGAATCGGCGAGAGATGGTCAGAGCGGAGAAGATGGCGTCCATAGGCAGGTTGGCCGCAGGTCTTGCCCATGAGATCGGCAATCCGCTGGGGGTTGTGCTGGGATACCTGGATCTTCTCGGGCAAGGTGTGGAAGCTCCCGAGGAAAGGAAAGAGTTCGCAAGGCGTGCGGAGCAGGAGGTGGCGCGGGTGGGCAGGTTGATCAGGCAATTGCTGGATTATGCCCGGCCGGTTGGCGGGGGATTAGCCCCGCTGCATGTGGGAGCGCTTTTGGCCGAATGCCTGGAGCTGCTTCGCCATGGAACTGTTTCTAGCCACATAGAGTTTTCTCTCAGCTCAGCGACCGAGGACGACTTGGTGCTGGCCGATGCTGACGGTCTGCGCCAGATTTTCGTGAATTGTTTCATGAATGCAGTTGATGCCGTTGGTCTGCTTCCTGAAGGGGAGGTAACCACGCGGTGTTTTAACGAACTTGAGAATGGGCGGCGTTATCTCCGGGTTGTTATCGAGGATAACGGTCCGGGAATTGCAGAAGAACATCTGGAGGCTGTGTTCGAGCCTTTCTTCACAACCAAGGAACCGGGCAAAGGCACGGGCCTGGGGTTGGCGGTGTCCTGTTCGCTTGTCGAGAAATGGGGCGGGCGGATGTGGGCTGAAAGCGGTCGGGATGACCGTGGCGGGGGAGCTGCCATCTGGATTTCTCTGCCCTTGGCCGCGTCCGCAGGTGGGGAAAATGGTATGGCCAGTGTGACAGGAGATGTGCATGGGTGACGCCGGGCGGTTGCTTATAGTCGATGATGAGGAAAGCATGTTGCAGATGCTTTCCGTTGTCGCCTCCAAGGCCGGATATTCGGTAACCCTGGCTCGTAACGGCGAGGAGGGGCTTGCCGTTTTGGCAAAAGGGCCTTTCGACCTTATCCTCTGTGATCTGAAGATGCCGCGTCTTAATGGTCATGAATTTCTCAATAAAATAAGAGAGTTGGGCGTTGAGGCGCCGGTTGTCATGATGTCGGCATACGCAGCCATCGAAGACGCGGTGACTGCCATGAAGGCCGGTGCCTATGATTTCATCACCAAACCATTCAAGGCGGACGAGGTGCTCCTCACCTTGGAGCGGGCAGGCGAGCACCTGCGCCTGCGGCGGGAAAATCAGCGGTTGCGTCAACAGCTCGACGATCTTCAGCGCGAGCAGGGGCTTGAGGACATGGTTGGCAAGAGCAGCGTCATGGTCTCCTTTTTGAAAACAATAGTCAAGGTGGCGCAATACGACACCACGGTGCTCATCACCGGTGAATCCGGCACCGGCAAGGAACTGGTGGCGAGAGGGATTCACCAAAAAAGCGGCCGGGCCAGCAAGCTTTTTCTGGCCGTCAATTGCGGGGGGATGCCTGCAAGCCTGTTGGAAAGCGAGCTGTTCGGCTACGTGAAAGGCGCTTTTACCGGGGCGGAAAAAGACCGCAACGGCATCTTCCAGGAAGCGAATGGCGGCACTCTTTTTTTGGATGAGATCGGCGAACTCCCCCCGGAAGCTCAGGTGAAGTTGTTGCGGGTTTTGCAGGAGCGGGAGGTTCGACCTGTCGGTGGGGTGCGGGCGGTGCGCGTCGATGTGCGGGTTCTTGCCGCCACTGCTCGCAAGTTGGAAGAGGAGGTGGCGGCGGGCCGGTTTCGGGAGGACCTGTTTTATCGGCTTAATGTGATCCGGTTGCATGTCCCGCCGTTGCGTGAACGCATGGAGGATCTTCCCCTGCTCTGTACCCGTCTGTTCGACCGGATCGCGGCCAAACTCGACAGACAGCCCCCGGAGCTGCCTCCGGCCACCCTGGCAGTGCTGCTCCGCCACCGTTGGCCCGGCAATGTCCGGGAGCTGGAAAACGCCCTGGAGCGGGCGATGGTGCTGGCAGAGGGAAAAGTGATCCTACCGGAGCATCTGCCGGAAAATATGGTGGGTGGGTCAGAGCCGTGCAGGATGGGCATCGAGAATATCCTGGGCACCTACTCCCTGAAAAAAGGACAACGGGAAATGGAGCGCGCCCTTATCGCCCAAGCCCTGGCAGTCACTGGTGGCAATAAGAGCAAGGCGGGCCTGCTGCTTGAGATCAGTTATCCTTCCCTGCTGAGCAAGATGAAGGATTACGGGTTATGACAGAGAATGCTCATGTTGAGCGGACTTGTGATTGGGGACAGCCCAAGCTTATGGATACGGTGGGACTGGCGTCGAGGTGAGACATGCTCGGTAGTCTGGCTCGCCGGGTATCCACCTGTAATTGTGAGCAAGGAGGTCGAGTATTCCAAGGAAGGTAAGTCTCAACCAGAATATTTTTCTCAGTAAGCGTATAGCGATGATAATGTGGCACTTTCCTGCGTGGCCCCCAGGTTTCTGGCCTGGATTACAGTATGATACATATACGGGATGTGTTGAGGAGGAACCGGGCCGCTACTGTTGTTGACGACCCCTCCCCCCACCAGGACGTTTGAAGATGTGCCGCTGTTGCCGCGGGTTGTGGTCGATATGGTAGCGTTCATGGTTACAGTGGGGGTTGGCGCCAGAAATGTCAACGTTAAGATTGCATCCGGGTTATCGGCAGGATAACCGCCAATGCCAACACTGCCAGGCGTCGTGAGTTTTGCGGTGAAATTCGCGTCGCTAATGAGAGGGGTCAACACTCCGCCGTACGTTCCCATGGTGCTCAGGAGAGTGCCTTCCACACCTTTTTGGATGATTTCCCTCGCAAAAAAAGTCATACCGCCATACGCGGCTTCCAGCGCTGTTTGATAGCGGGCTTTTGATCCGGTCGTCCAAAGGGCCGTTCCCGCCATATAGAGAAGAGATCCTATCATGAGCATGCCAACAAGGCCCAAAATCAAAGCCATGACCAACGCTACTCCTCTTTCACTTCCAAGTATTGCTGCCGTTACAGGCAAGCGAAGCGAAGCCTGGCCGCCGAAAAGTCGCACCGCTGTCGCGGGCCTTGGGATGTTTTTATTTTCTATGGGGGGGGCATGTAATTTCTGGTTAATTAGCCGCATACGGCGTTCCTCCATAAATGGTCATTTTAAATTTTTGGGTGCCACCGATAGGCTGTATACCTTCCAGCGATAGTTGGCCCAGAATCCCGGCGCTAATGGATTTAGGACGATGTTAGGTAAAAGGGTAAGGTTAAGTGCCCGACCAGCATTAGCCTGCAAGGTTATACCGTCCGCTGCTACTTCGCCAACATTGATGATGGGGGTTGGATGCGTGTAGGTGCGATCCACGCCGCCTTCGTGGGTGAGCACATAACACCTTATGGACTTCACCTGATCGCGGATTTGCTCGGCTGTCAAGCCGTTAAGGCCATTGGCATCGGCTCTTGTATCCCATCCCCCGTCACCATTGGTATCCAGATAATAGACCACCTGAAAGTCGGCCACGCAGTCCACGATGGGCAAGATCGTAAAATTGTCATCGGCCTGGTTCAGCGTAGCCTTGACCAGGGTTCCCGTGCCTGGCGCACAGTGAGCCGACGACACGCCAGCGGTGCTGATATAGTAGTCGGTGCGGTTGAATGGCCTTCGTGGGTCGATGTTGTCAAGCCCGTAGACAAGATAGCGCTCACCGTTGGGGTCGAAGGCTGCTTCGGGGGGGGCAAAGGGCGTCAAATCGGCTACTGTTGGACGCGCAAAATAATTCGCTCCATCCAGGACAAGCTGGCGGGTTTCTCCTGGGCTAACTTCGGGGCGGATGACGATTACCCTGTCCGTGTTAACGAAAGCCTCGGCACTCAAGGATTGAATAGAGGCGAGGTGTGCGGCATCCCGGGCCAGCAAACCCCATTTTTGACTGGAAACTCCCCGCACCACATTTAAGGCCTTGATTGCAAGATAATCGGAGGAGTTCATGCTCATGGAAAGGGGGGAAAGATCTCTACTGATCAGCGCCCGTGGAACATTGGGTGCATCGGCAAGTGCAGCAAGCTCAGCAGGCACAGTAGGCTCAAAATAAGGATTGAGTACTGCCCCTGTCGGGAATCGGTATGGCAGGCCAAAGCCGGCACTTTCAAGGTCGGACCGCAACAAATCCAGGCCGAGCCCTGTTTCAATCTTTGTTTCCGCAACACGCCATTGTCGGGAGCCTGTTCTCATCGCCGGGGTGAAGCTTTTAAACATCATGGCCATCAGGATTCCTAAAAGAGCCATATAGATCATCAGCTCTACCAGGGAGAAGCCGTAGTCTTTCCGGCGTAAAGTTTTACCGTGCTGTGCCATATCTGCCTCTTAATAATAGCATCGTAATACCTTGAGAAATGTGACAGCCTGTCATAACTATGAAACCTGGAGGTGACGGAGCGGAGCAAGACTCCCGACCCAGTGTTTAAGATGGTTATAGTTAAGACTGAACCCCTGTTTTCACTGGGGTGACAATTCATTGCTAGGTTAGCACTAATCAGTGCGCACGATTATTGTGCTTAAGGTCACCTGGCGAGTCCTATTAGTGGGTGCCCGGACAGGTCCCCCTGCGCCGCCGACATCGTTCCAGCCCACGGCCACATCGATGCGCTTAAACGCGGTGCCGGAAGTCGCCATGTCGGTGATTTGTGACAATCTTTGAAAAGGGACGTTAGTCCCGCGGATATTGACTTGGACTGGAGTTGGGGCGGCGACCGGGGCAATCCAGGCTGTTGCAGTCAGGTTAGGCGCGCCAAAGGTGGAAAATTGTTGTCCCTTCAGCCGAGTCAATTCATCTTCCGCCAGCCTGAGAGCCTCGTCACGTGTCACGTTTCCCTTGTTGGCCTTGAGGGCCTGAATAATCCCGCCAGCCACGCCCATCATGACCACAGAGAAGACAAGCATGGCAACCATGATTTCCACCAGAGTAAAACCATGCTGCCCGCGTGATTGCCGTTTATTGTTGGACACAAGCCCCTCCTCGCATTACGCCCATATTAATGCGGCTTACAGCTATTACGATACAATCCGCGCCAGGCGAGGCCTGCGTGGAATATCCAGTAATGTTTATGGTTTGGATGTTGCTGGTCAGACCCCTTCGGTCGAAAATAATTGTCGTGGGAAGCCCCCCCCCTATATTTGAGTTCAGGACAAAATTTGAAAAATGAATGGGGCCGGGAGTGGGGTCGACCCCGATGTTGGCGACACCATTGTTGTTGACATCCTGCCAAGTTTGCACTTGGTTGGCCGCCAACGTGGCCAGAGTCTGGATGTTGGTGTTTGCCGCATCGTTTCTGGCCCTCATCAAAATGGAGTGCAGCTTTTTAATGTCTGATTCCACGGCATATTTATCATTCCATGATTTGGCAACCATAAGAGTACCGACCGAAAGCATTCCGATTATGGCAATAACAATCATAAGTTCGACCAATGTGAAGCCCGATTTGGCCTTCATAGCGTCCCGCCTCGAATCGAAATGGGGCTTTCGCCCGTTTGCGTTGTTGCGCCAGGGGGTGTCTCCCGGGGAACTCTTCCCAGAGTTGGTGTGGACGCTAATCTGTTTTGTCGCCACCTTTTTTATCGCTCCTGCACATGCATGAAACTTTTTATGGGGGTTGGATTGGTGACTACCACCAGGCCTTGGCCTGTCGGCGGAATACCCTTAAACTCGACAGATTTACGACCTTCCTTCAGGGTGAGTGCATCGGACAGGTTGAGCTCTTTGATTTCACCGGTGGATACCTGTATGAGCGCTTTCCCTTGCATGATAAAAGTCACTCGGCCACCGGTTTTGTAGTCCAGCGCCCAGAGATATGAGCTGCCGCCAAAGTTGCAGATGTCGCTGGTCGGGGCAAAAGACAGGAAGTAAATGGCGCCAAGGTTATCTGGCGTGGGGTTTGAAATAACGCGCTCCGCACTTATTGATGCCCCAGCTGCGTCCATATTGATATACCAGCCTTCTTGCGTAGCCGTTAATGTGGTGCTTGGCGATGTTGTCTGATCTTTTAGGTCGGTGGCCAAGGCCAACGTGCTTGTGCAGGAGGGAGATATGCTGTTGCTCGCCGCATTAAAGCAGGGTTCCTGGATGCCGAACAGCTTACGTTGCGTGGCGGGGTCATCCTGTTTGTAAAAAAATCGGCCTTCAGCGAAATACAGCCAGAGCTTTCCGTTTTTCCGGTCAAGAAGATTTGCCACAGAGGTGGTGACCGGTCCGATATTATCTATTACCTTGCTTACTGTCCAGTTGGCGGGGTTGATATCGTCATTGATGACGAGCCGCAGCACCCCGCCGGTGGTGGTGTCCTTGACATATCCGATATACACGGCATCGTCCTGGTAGTTGCCGCTATTGCTGGGGCTATCCTTTTCCAGATCGATTACGTTGCTGGAGATGGAGCCTGCAAAGGCATTGGTGATGCCGGTGTCTATGGTGCGCAGCAGCGCGCCTGTCTTGAGATCGAGCACAAAGAGTCTCAAATTCTTGTCCGAGGTGCCCTTGAATTCCATGTTGGAAATAGGCCCGGTTGACCCTGAAGCCAGGATGGCGAACCATCTGCCGTTTGTATTGACGCAGGTGCCTGTCCCGCAATCAGCGGCGGTTGAACAGGTGGTGGCGTTGTTGTTGGTGCATCGTTTTGTATTGCCTCCAACCTTGACAATCGCCGGGCCGATGTTGGTAACACCCAGATTGGCATTGCTGAACTCCCACAATAGTTGTGGAGTCGCCTGATCAGTTACGTCAAGGGCAAAGTATGATGACCAGCCAACGGGATTACCCGATACCGAAAGTGGTGTACTGATTCGATCAGTATCGGGGGCGGCGGCGTCGCAGGTGGCACCGCCTATTCCCATGCTACCGATCAGGACGGCGCGCCAGCTTGTTTCCGCGAAATTCACCTTGTCGCTGTTTGGAGCGGGTTGCATCGTGGTGAGCTTCGGACAGTCCCAGTAATCAGTGAGCGTGCAGGTCGACGGCTTATTTATAGAGGCGTCTGTTATCGCTGTCGGGCCATCCACCATATAGATGTGGCAGTAATCCTCATCGTGAAGGTATTGCAGATAAGGAAGGGCATTTTTAGGTATAAAGGCATAGCTTTCAGAGCCAATCCCTCCCGCGCCAGTGCCACCTTCCTGCTTGGCTGCCTCATACCAGTGTTTTCCCGTCCAATTCTGGAGCAACTTGCCGAGTTTGAAGGCATGCAGCATTCCATCGTTGGAACCCACAAAGGCGAGCTGTCTGTCTTTGTAGTCGTCACTTTTGATAAAATCATTATAGGTTTGGTCGTTGTAGCCAACGGGGGAAGGGATATTGAAATTGTTCAAATGCCCTGGTCCCATGATGCGTGGGGTGGAAGAAATAACGTCGCCCAATTTCCAGACATGTGTTTCCTGGGCGCAGGTTTCTCCGCCAGGACAATCGGCCGCGCTGTTGCATGGAGTTTTTCTCGAAGAACAGACTCCAGTGGTTACAGTCCTGTCTCTTCCTATCTTGGTGCAATTGGCTGTTCCGCATACGCAGGCCGCGCCTGCGGCATCAACGCAATCATAGCCGCGAACATAATTGATGGTTGCTTTGGCGGCTGCGGCGCTTGCGGTTTGTCCCAAATAATCATCGAGCGTGGAGTAGTTTGTCGTGTTGAATTGTATCAGGGTTGAGCCGTCCACCGAGGTGTACATGTTCCTGGCGGTTGGCTCTGTCCACCAGAGATTGAAACCAGCGCGCCAGATGGGAAGGGTATCTTCTATTGCCACAGTGCCCATGTCTGTGATAACGGTGCCTGTGCCAGTTGTATCCCACCAACGATGCGCCAATGTTTTATTTTGGCTGGAATCGTACGCGAAGTTTGTTATGTAGTCCTGCTTAAGGTCGAGCAATGTATACGTATTAGTCCCTTCCCTTTTGGTATCTTCGCGAATCTGCGAGGATGCAAAGAACGGATCCATGTAATACCAATAATTCATCAAATCGCTTGTCCAGGAGACGTCCGTGCCGGCACCGAATGAGCGTTTCGGATAAAAAAGGGCCTGCATGAGGTTGGCGCCACTGCCCTCGCTGGAGCTCAATACCGATACGGCTGTGCCGGAGGAGGCCTTCCGCATGATATCGAAGATAATGGTCATTATTTTTTCTTTTATCTCGGAGGCATCAGACGCACCGAAGAAGGTATCGGGAATGCCGTTGCCATCCTTGTCCCAATCCGCGGAGGAAGGCGGCAAGGCGGTGCATGGGCTGCCCTTGGTCGTGCCGCTACAATCAGCGGCGGCACAGCCGGAAACCTTTGGGTAATCCGTCATATTTCCCGGCCAGGTCTTGGATGTATCAAAACTGCCGTACATGGCCACATTTTTCAAAGACAGCTCGCCAGAGCCTCCCAGCCACAACCCGACGGTGTATAGGGATTCCACTTTGGATGTTATTAGGGGGGAGGTTGCTTGATTGGTAAAACCCTTTTTGTGCAGCCAATAGGCCGCGACCACGGGATCGGCGGAGGACCCTTCGTAGCCGGTGTCGATGCTACAGGTCGATGTGACTGAGCCCGAGGCGCCCCCCCTGTTCCACTGGCCATCGGTGAGCAGGATCATGAAATTTTTGGCGCAGGGAACCAGGGCAAACTCATTGCCCTGGCAGTTGCCATCGTTGTTGGTGTCAAAGCATTGATACATGGGGTTTTTGAATGGATTCCCGTGGGCGTTGGTGTCTGGTGTTGGGCTACCAAAAACGGAGGCATTCTGGGCAAAGTAGGCATAGGCGGCCCACAAGGCCGGGCCTATTGGGGTGCTGCCGCCAGGCGCTTGAGTATTGAGCGTGGCAATGGTGTTTTTGTAAGGATTGACGCCATCGATACTGGCGGAGCCGGTAAAATCGCCAATAAGAACAGTTTGGTTTACTCCATCAGTATCGAAATACATGCTCCCCATGCGTGGCTGCACAGGCAGATTTTTGAGCTGATAGAGCAACCCCCCATCATCGCCCGTGATGCGATTCCAGAGGGCCTTCACTTTAACGCCGCCATCGGTCACCAGGGTGCATCCTGCGGCATCGCAAGCTAATTGGGCGTTTGGGTAAGAAGCCCCTGGATCGCATTTCTGGATAGTGCCGGCACAGCCGTCCGGTTTGCCGCCGGTCACCGCCCACCGCAGCAGGTCAACCCGTGCCATGTTTTTATAATTCAGATAGTTGCCGCTATCGGTTGAGGTGCAGGCAACGGCAGTCCAGTGGCTACAGCAGGCCCACCTGCTACTGCTACAGCCATTCGTTCCTTTTGGATCGCACCCCCCAGGGTTTGTGCCGCCAGATGTACATGTAAGCGTGCCAGTGCATGTTTTTCCACACGTGCCTCCCACCGCTTCTTGATAAACGCTATTGCTGTCTAGAACGTAATTCTTCAGCGGATCGAAATAGCCTTCATAGACCTTGTTGGCATCATAGTGATCCAGTACGCCATTGTGGTTGGCGTCAGTATCTCCATAGGAGTATGCCATCCACCCCATGCTGCCGCTGGTATCGATCATCAGCAGGACATTTGGGGCGGGCGCAGCACTGATAAAAGGCGGGGACTGGCAGTACGAAGTCATGGCGGCGTAACCTGGGACAGCCATCAGGCAGATTGCCATAGCAGTAAATACTATAAGTTTTCGCATGACCTCACTCCGCCGTGGTTTTGGTTATGGTATGGATATAGCCCGCCTTGCAACGGTTGCTGTCTATAAAAAAACATTTTCGGGCATTCACACTAAAAGCTGTCCGGTCCCTGGTCGCGGGCAGCTTGAACGTTCTAGTCCCGCGACAGTTGTCAGATGCGATATCAACAGTGACCTGAGCGGCCTGGAGATTGACTCCCTGGACAACTCCGCACAGAAGCAGCTCGTCCACCGCGAAGGCCTGAGTGCAAAACAAAATGCCAGGAAGCATAACGGCACAGGTTAGTATCCCTTTCCATTTCATTGTCCTCCTCCCCCTTCATCTATTAAATTTTTTTACACAAAATATTTCGTGGCTGATATGTGAAAATCGCTACATTGCATCAATGTAATTGATTTAACGGCACTAGTGCTTGTCGGCCCGGTTTTTGCGTGGGTGGAGAAATAATTTTTTGAGATTCCGGCTAGATTTAATGCACATTCAGTGCCAAGGAGAGGTGAATGTTTTAACCAAAACAATAATATTTCAAATAGTAGTAAATATACTATATTAATCAAAGGCAGCCCAAGCAGACTTTGCTCTGGCCGGCTTGTCGTCTTCTGGAAACCGAGACATTTGCAAAAGCAGGGCTGCAACCAAGAAATCACGACCAAGGGAATCCATCACCATGCAGCTTCTTAGCGATGAAAAATACATCCTCGACCTGTTGGCCCGCGATCGGCTGATTACTCCGGCGCAGCGGAAATTTATCTCAGACCACAAGGCGCAGCAGCGGCAAATCTTGCTCCGGCAACACGCCGACCACCACAAGAACAAGGCTGGGCGCACAAGCGACGCCGTCTTGACCCTGGTGGACACCATCGTCTCCATGAATCTGGAGCTCAGTGACAAAAAAGGGCAACTGCTTACGGAAGAATTGATCTTCAGAGCCATTGCCGAGGATCGCGGGCTGCCCTTTGTCAAGCTTGATCCGTTGCAACTCGATCTTAAGGTGGTCACCAAGACCATCCCCCGCACCTTTGCCTTTCGTCATCTGTTGCTGCCCTTTTCTTTTGCCAACGGCATTTTGGAGGTGGCGGTCTGCGACCCGGACAACAGCGCAGTGCTGGCCGAGATCGAGCGGGCCAATCAGCTTACCGTAAAGCCCTATCTCACCACCAAGAGCGACATCCGCAAGCTGCTGGCCGAGTTTTATGGCTTTCAGTCCTCGATCACCGCAGCGGAAAGCCATCTGGCCCGGCCCCTGGTGGACCTGGGCAACCTTGAGCAGTATGTGCGTATTTCCTCCACCGAGGAGGCGGCTTCGTCGGACCAGCATGTGACCTCGGCGGTGGACCATATGTTCAACTATGCCTTTGAGCAGCGGGCCAGTGATATCCACATAGAGCCGAAACGGGAGCAGGCCCAGGTTCGCCTGCGGATCGACGGGGTGCTGCACACCATCTACAAGCTGCCCAAGGTGGTCCATGCCGCAGTGATCTCCCGGATTAAATCCCTGGCTCGGATGGACATTGCCGAGAAACGGCGGCCCCAGGACGGCAGGATCAAGGTGGATCGCGGTGGTCAGGAGGCGGAGATTCGGGTCTCTACCGTGCCGGTGGCCTTTGGTGAAAAGGCGGTGCTGCGAATCCTGGACCCGGAGATTCTTTTTCAGGATGTGGGTAATATCGGCTTTTCCGCGCGCGATCTTGCGGTGTACCAGGGTTTTATGGCCGCACCCCATGGGATTTTTCTTGTCACCGGGCCAACGGGCAGCGGTAAATCCACCACCCTTTATTCGACCCTCAAGCAGATCGCCACCCCGGAAAAAAATGTGGTCACCGTGGAAGATCCGGTGGAGATGGTGCATGAGGAATTCAACCAGATTCCGGTGCAGCCGCAGTTGGATGTGACCTTCTCCACCATCCTGCGCAATATCCTGCGCCAGGACCCGGACATCATCATGATCGGCGAGATCCGCGATCTGGATACGGCGGTGAATGCCGTGCAGGCGGCGCTCACCGGGCATCTTGTTTTTTCAACCTTGCATACCAACGACGCCGTGGCTTCCATCAGCCGGTTGCTCGATCTAGGGGTGCAGCCCTTCATGGTTGGCTCGACCCTGTTGGGGGCCATGGCCCAGCGTCTGGTGCGGCGGATCTGCCCCCATTGCAGCGAAACCTTCCGTATGTCAGCCGACGAGCTGCGCGGCTTCGGCTTGCCGGTGATCGAGGACGGCGAATTCGAGCTGCGGCGGGGCAAGGGGTGCCAGCAATGCCGGGGTACCGGCTACCTTGGCCGCTGCGGGATTTTTGAGATTTTTGCCATGAGCGACAAGATACGTAAGCAGATCAGCGGGGGAAGTGCCGAAACGGAGCTCAGGCAGACCGCCAGGGAGGAAGGCATGACCACGCTCAAGGAGGATGCCTGGTGCAAGGTGAAAAGCGGAATCACCACCCCGGAGGAGGCCTTGCGTGTAACCGGTGCGGATTAGCCGCGCACCTCGCTTTTTCAGCCAAGATGTATTATAGTGTCGCCATGATCCCCTTGTTCCCCCGGAGCAAGGGTTTTTTTCTTGGCGTTTGGCTATGACCCTGTGGGTGAGTAATGTGGCTGTGAAGGTTGTGTGCACCAATAAAAAAGCCTATCACGACTATACCATTGAGTCGGAGATCGAGGCAGGCCTCATGTTATTGGGCTCGGAGGTGAAATCCCTCAGGGCTGGCAAGGCCAATCTGCGTGACGGGTTTGCCAAGATCAAAAACAACGAGGTTTTTATCCAGCGGGTGCATATTTCGCCCTACAGCCACGCCACCTACGATGCGCCGGACCCTGTGCGGGAGCGTAAGGTGCTGCTCAAGAAGCGCGAGATCCTCAAGCTCGTTGGTAAGATTCAGGAAAAAGGGTACTCTCTGATTCCCCTCAAGATGTATTTCAACGAGCGGGGGTTGGCCAAGGTGGTTCTTGGTCTGGCCAAGGGCAAGAAGCTCTACGACAAGCGGGAATCACTGAAGAAGAAAGATACGGACCGCGAGATTGATCGGGCCATGCTAAAATACAGATAGATTTTTCAGGGGTCGTTGTTAACTTTTCATTCAAACATGGGGGCGAAACGGATTCGACGGGGATATGTAAGCTCAGGTTGCATGCCGAGGTTTCTACCAACCTCGTAAAATAGGTAGAGCAAAATATAGTCGCAGACGACTATTCTTACGC
>JAPLJH010000093.1 GCA_026388695.1 Deltaproteobacteria bacterium
GTTGTTGTGCTTGCCGGAGCCGTTGATTCCGGCGTAGGGCTTCTCGTGCAGCAGGCAAACCATGCCGTGGCGCAGGGCCACTTTCTGCATGGTTTCCATGACCAGTTGGTTGTGGTCGGTGGCCATGTTGGTGGTGGTGAAGACCGGAGCCATCTCGAACTGGGCTGGGGCCACCTCGTTGTGCTTGGTCTTGGAGGAGATGCCCATCTTCCACAGCTCGATGTCCAGATCCTTCATGTAGGAGGAGACCCGGTCCTTGATGGCGCCGAAGTACTGGTCTTCCAGCTCCTGGCCCTTGGGGGCGGGGGCGCCGAACAGGCTGCGGCCGCAGGTCATCAGGTCGAGGCGTTGCAGGTAGTACTCTTTTTCCACCAGGAAGTATTCCTGCTCCGCGCCCACAGTGGAACCGACGGTTTTGGAGGTGGTGTTGCCCATGGCCTTGAGAACCCGGAGCGCTTGTTTGGCCACGACGCTCATCGAGCGGAGCAGGGGGGTTTTCTTGTCCAGGGCCTCGCCCTTGTATGAGCAGAAGGCGGTGGGGATGCAGAGGGTCACATCGCCGGATTCGTCTTCCTTGAGGAAAGCGGGGGAGGTGCAGTCCCAAGCGGTGTAGCCGCGGGCCTCGAAGGTGACGCGCAGGCCGCCGCTGGGGAAGGAAGAAGCATCCGGCTCGCCCTGGATCAGCTGCTTGCCGGAGAACTCCATGATCACCCCGCCGTCGTCGGTGGGGGAGATGAAGGAGTCGTGCTTTTCTGCGGTGATGCCGGTGAGGGGCTGGAACCAGTGGGTGTAATGGCTGGCGCCTTTTTCAATGGCCCAGTCTTTCATGGCGTTGGCGACAACGGAAGCGACATCCGGAGGCAGGGTTGAACCGGTGTTGATGGTTTTCTGCAGGGCTTTGTAGGTTTCCTTGGGAAGCCTTTCCTTCATGGTTTTGTTGTTGAACACGTTGGTGCCGAAAAGCTCTGGCACGGTCATCATGCTCGGGTCGTAATCGCTGCCGCAGTTGCAATTGTCACTCATTGTGTTTCTCCTTATTTTTTTGGTGCTGAAGGGTAAGGTTGAAAACCTCCCACGCCCGATGCAGAAGGGGGTAGGCATCCGTTAAAGCCAACCGCTGGCGGCTGGCGTTGTTCCCGTGTCATGGCGATTACCATTGTAGTCTTGCCCCCGTCCCGGTCTCGTTTTCCGCGACATGGAGAAGGGCCTTGGAGATCTCTTCTTGGAAAGAAGGGTTGTTGATCTTGGTGGCAAAGCCGTCCAGGGTATAAAAAACATCCACCACCTGATCGCCATCCGAGCTGATTCTGGCCCGATGGATGTTGAGTTCAAAATCGGCCAGGGTTCGGGTGATGTCGTAGAGCAGTCCGGGCCGGTCATTGGCGAAAACCTCGATGATCGTAAACTGCTCCGAGGCCATATTGTCTATAACAACCCGCGGGGCGGCCTGCACGTTTTTTTGACCGGTTCCGCGGAAGGTGGTGCGGAATTTTTCGACCAGACGGTGGCTGAGACCAAGCCGGTTTTTTATGGCCAGATTGAGATCCTCGCCCAGCGCCCGCCAGTCTTGCTCTGCGTAGGTCTGCTCCGCTGCGGGGCGGACATTGAGCACATCCACCACCGTGCCGTCTTCCCAGGTGAAGATCTGGGCGCTCACCACATTGAGGCCATGCAGGGCCAGGGTTCCGCAAATTTTGGCCAGCAGGCCGGTGGAGTCGTGGGCCATCACCAGGACCGACCAGAACAGAGTATGATCGGTGGGTTCGGTGATGGCCTGTTTTTCGTTTTTGAGCCCGGCGCGCAGTTTGAGGTGGTGGGCCACCTCTTCCGGGGGAAAGCTCAGCAGGTATTCTTCCGGCAGGATTTCGCAATCGCTCGGGGCTCCCTTGCCCATCAACGCACGAACCTGCTCAAGCATCCAGTCGGCGCCCTGGCGTTTGTCGGGAAGAACCGTATCCTTGCGTTCCAGCAGGTGGGCGATTTTGAGGGAGATCTCAAGAAGCAGGGCGGCTTTCCATTCGCTCCAGGCTGTGGGGCCGGTGGCTTTGGCATCGGCGATGGAGAGCAGGTAGAGCATGGTCAACCGCTCCGGGCTCTGGATCTGCTCGGCGCATTGCCGGATAAAGGCGTCATCCTCAAGGTCGCGGCGCAAGGCGGTCACGGTGAGGAAGAGATGCTTTTCCACGAGAAAGCTGAGGCAGGCGGTCTCCGCCTCGGTCAGCCCCAGGCGCTTGCCTACTCCGGCGGCAAGTGTGCTGCCCCGCTGGGCATGATCTTCATGATGGCCCTTGCCGATGTCGTGCAGGAGCGCGGCCAGCGCGAGGACATGGGGAGATTCGACCCCAGCAAAAGGGGTTTTGCTTAAGGTGAGTTTTTTCAGCTCCGCCACGGTTTGCAGGAGGTGTCGGTCAACCGTGAAAACATGGTAGACATCGTGCTGGGCCAAGGCGCGAATCTGCTCAAATTCCGGGATGTAGGCGGTGAGCAACCCGGTGTCCAGCATGACCGATAGGACGGCCAGCGCATCTTTCGCGTTTTCCAGGACATCGAGAAAGGCCTTGGCCATGCGTTTGGAGTGGCGAAGCTTGTCGTCAACCAGGTGCAGGTTGGCGGTAACGATCTTTCTGCTGCGATGATGAATCTCAAGGCCCGTTTTTCCGGCATGGGCAAAGAGGCGCATCAGCAGGTAGGGACGTTTTTCGATCAGCGCTTGGTCGGTGAGATGGAGGCGGTCCTGGCGCACCGTGATTCCTGGCTCAATGGTCTGCTCGACCGGGTTGGCGCGCGGGGAGCCCAGAGTTTCATCGACATGTTCAAAAAACAGGTCGGTGGTGGTGGCAATGGTTTGCAGATGTCGGTAGATATCCTGCATGAAGCGCTCAACCCCGAGGGTGCCAGGGGTGTCGGAATATTTGAAGGCCTTGGCCATCTCCACCTGATATTCGAAGAACAGCTGATCGTTTTTTCTGCCGCTGAGGTAATGGAGCTGGTTGCGGATTTTGATCAGGGAATCCCAGGCCTGGGCAAAGGCTTCTCTTTCTTGGGGCGAGATCAGGCCTGCTTCTTCGATGCCGTGCAGCTCCTGGAGGCCGAAGAGGGCGCGGCTTGTCCAGATCATGGCCTGGATATCGCGAAAGCCGCCGCGGCTTTCTTTGATGTGCGGTTCTAGCTGGTAGCTGTGCATGCCATACCGTTGGTGGCGTTCATTGCGGTGCTGCATCATGTTTTGTAAAAATTCCCGGCGGTGGCCTGCTATCAGTTCCCGGTGGAAGGCTTGGTGCATTGAGGCGAAAAGCGGCTGTGAGCCTGTCAGATGGCGAGCGTCCAACAGGGCCACCTGAAAAAAGAAGTCCTGCCTGGCATCGGCCAGGCAGGCATCCGGGGTTCGCACCCCGTGACCGACCTCAAGACCCGCATCCCACAGGGGATAAAACAGGGCCTCCGTCACTGCTCCGAGGCGATTCTCGGCGTCGGGCGCGTGGAGCAGGAGCAGGTCGATGTCCGAATAGGGAAACAGCTCTCTTCGGCCATAGCCGCCCAGGGCGACAAGGCTCATCCCCTCTGCTGCCTCCGGGCAGTTGGCAAAGCAGGAAATGAGATAGTCGTCGATGAGCTGCGAGTTTTTGTGGAGAAGGGCCTGACCGCTCAGGCCCTGACGCCAGAGGTATTCCAGGGCGTCACGTTTGGCCCGTAGCTCAACATCCACAACCACCTAGATCGCCTCTTTGCCTGTTTCTCCAGTGCGGACCCGGATAACCTCTTCCACCGGCAGGACGAAGATCTTGCCGTCGCCGATCTTGCCGGTGTTGGCGGTTTCCCGAATCTTTGTGACCACAGCCTCCACCATGGCGGCTTCGACAATGATCTCGATCTTGACCTTGGGGATAAAATCGACGATGTATTCCGCGCCGCGGTAGATTTCCTTATGTCCTTTCTGGCGCCCGTAGCCCTTGACCTCGGAGATGGTCATGCCCTTGATGCCCATTTCGTTTAAGGCGTCCTTGACCTCGTCGAGTTTGAACGGCTTGATGATTGCCTCGATCTTTTTCATGCAATTCTCCTTTTCTGGTAACTGCCCGGCAGCACCGCATCTGCTTTGTCATCGGCCTGCTTATGTGCAACAGCACACTTCGCAGGCCTCTTTCGCGCATCTGCGGTATTGCTGAACAGTTACGTTTCGTTGGTTTTTCTCACTTTCCGGCTTCAGGCTGGATAGTTGTCTTTTTGTCTCTGTGGCAGCGTGCAGCGGCGGGGATGGTGCGGCTGTCCCCGCACCGCTGATGCTGGCTGTTAGAGTGAGTACCCGATTTCGCTGTGCTGGGTCAAGTCCAGCCCCTGTTCTTCTTCTTCCTTGCTTACCCGGAGACCGATCACCAGGTCAACAAACTTGAGGATGATGAATGTTACCACAACCGAGTAGGCAATGGTGGTGAAGGCATCCATGGCCTGGATTCCGAGGAGCTGTGGATTGCCGAAAAAGAGGCCGTCCTTGCCCGCGGCATTGACCGCAGTGGTGGCGAACAGACCGGTGGCCAGAGCGCCCCAAAGGCCGCCCACGCCATGGACCCCGACCACATCGAGGGCATCGTCGTAACCGAGGCGACTCTTGGCCAGAACCGCGAAGTAGCAGAGGGCGCCAGCCACCAGGCCGATGAGGATGGCCGAGGTGGGGCCGACAAACCCGGCCCCTGGGGTGATGGCGACCAGGCCGGCGATGGCGCCGGAGGCAGCGCCCAGGGTGGTGGGCTTGCCCTGTACCAGCCATTCCGCGATCAGCCAGGAGAGCAGGGCCGCGCCGGTGGCGACCTGGGTGGTGAAAAAGGCGTTGACTGCCACGCCGTTTGCGGCCAGGGCGCTGCCTGCATTGAAGCCGAACCAGCCAAACCAGAGAATGCCGGCACCCAGCATGGTCATGGTCAGATTGTGGGGATGAAATGACTCTTTGCCCCAGCCCTTGCGTTTGCCGAACATCAAGGCCGCAACCAGGGCTGCCGCGCCGGAGTTGATGTGGATGACGGTGCCGCCCGCGAAATCAAGGCCGCCGTGACCGCTGACCCAACCCCCGCCCCAGACCCAATGGCAGACGGGCAGATAAACCAGGGTGCTCCAAAGGACGGTGAACAGGAGGAAGGCCGGGAACTTGACCCGTTCCGCAAAGGTGCCAGTGATCAGCGCCGGGGTAATGACGGCGAACATCAACTGAAACGCGCAAAACAGCAGATGGGGGATAGTTGCCGAGTACTTGCCGGGTTCAAGCCCGACCCCCGCAAGACCCGCCCAGTCCAGATTGCCGATCAGGCCGTTAACGTCAGGGCCAAAGGCTAGAGAGTAGCCGTAGACCACCCAGATAATCGAGACAACACCAAGACAGACAAAACTTTGTAGAACGGTGCTGAGCACATTTTTTGAGCGAACCATGCCGCCATAAAAAAGGGCCAACCCTGGGGTCATCAGCATGACCATGGCGGTGGCAATCAGCATGAATGCGGTATCACCTGTGTCCATAAATATATCCTCTCTCTGTGCTCATAGTTTGAAGTTGTTCATTTGATTAGTGGGTAGCTATGCATGCTGAGGGAAGATAAAAGCAAATGTCGTGCCAATAAATTGTGTTTGGCGTAACATGTTGTAATTTGGTTTGTATTGTGCTTGCTTCTGGTCTGGGGTGAGAATAATAAAACAACAAAAAAGTGGAAATTTTTTAGATTGACCACAAATTTGTTAGTTTTTCAACATGGGGGGCTTGGAGGATCAGGAGAGATGGTATTGGTTGAAGATGATTGATTCGATGGGAGCCTCGGGCCACTGTTTCAGGAGCCAGGCGCGCAATTCCTTGTTCATCTCGCCACGGGCCAGGGAAAATCGGCGCAACTCTTCAAGAGGCTTGTTTTGGAAGAATTGATAGATGATGTCGCGGACAAAAATCTTTTTATCGGCCGGGGTATCTTCCTGTTCGTCCAGGGAGGCAATAAGGGTGATGTCAACGAGGACAAAGGTTACGGGTTGATCAGGGGCCGGGTTGTTTATCGGAATAATGAAAGCGGGGAAGGGCCATTTTTTTCTGACTTTTCCCGGATGAAGCTGGCTGGCTTGGTTAAATTCCTGGGGGCCTGCTGCGTTTGTGGTTTTGTCAGGGGCAGCGGCGGTTCCTGGATGTTGCCCCTGAGAGGTGGCTGTCTGCATAAACGGTGGCGGAGGTTTTGGGCTACCGCTCAAAGCAAACAAAATGCCGACCAGGAGAAAGAATGGGAGAGCATACAGGGGGATGCGGACAAAAATGGGAAAAGACTGGAGCCGGGTGAACTGTTTTTGCGCGGCAATCTTGCCTGTGAGAAAGAGGGCCGTGAGTGCCCCGATGTCGAAAAGGGCTGTCGGGTGGATGCCGGAAGAAATGCCCTTATCCGGGATGCCGGCAAGGGTTTTTTCCAAGGAGGAATCAAGCTCTTGTCCGGCAACTCCGGCAGTGGCTGTCGGTTCGTTTTCCTCAAGGAAGAAATTCTCTTCCTCCTTTTCGTCGGAGAAAAACGCATCATCCTCGGCCTGGAAGGCTGATTCCCAGTCTTCACCCCAGTTTGTTTCGTCTTGGTCAGCAGGAGTCTCCGTGCTGGCGAACTGGTCAACAGACTGGGGGCGGTCGTCAGCCATATTTCAGGTCAGAATATTTTGTTGAGTTTTTCGGACAGGGTTTCGGCGGTGAATGGTTTAACGATGTACTGGCTGACCTTGGCCTTGACCGCCAGAATAATATTGTCTTGCTGTGCTTCCGCCGTCACCATGATGAAAGGCGTATTGGCCAGGCTGGCGTCAGCCCGCACCGCTTTCAGCAGGTCCAATCCGGTCATTTTGGGCATGTTCCAGTCTGAGACGATAAGGCCGATTTTTTCTGATTTCAGCACATCCAAGGCGGTGGTGCCGTCATCAGCTTCAATAATATTTTTGAAGCCAAGCTGGGTGAGAATGTTTTTGATTATGCGCCGCATGGTGGCAAAATCGTCAACCACAAGAATTTTCATAGTAGGATCAGCAGCCATATTTCCTCCCTAACAGCTTTATGGTACGAGTGGCCTGGGGCATGTTTGCAGTGTGGATAATCAGCCGCATCTTTTTTATTGTAACTGTAACATTTGGTTTTGGAAATAAAAAAAGCGGTTCATGGTGAGTTGTCCCATACTTCTGGATTTTCCTTCCTGGTGTTTACATAAGAAAAAGGCTGTATTCCTCCGGTGCTGATCAGCTTGCCAGGGTCTTTTTCAGCTTGGTGCGGAGGCGGAACATGGCCTTGCTGTGCATCTGGGAAATGCGCGACTCCGTATAGCCCAGCACTTCGCCGATTTCCTTCATCGTGAGTTCGTCCTGATAATAGAGGGAGACGGTCAGTTTTTCTTTTTCGGGCAGATCGGAGATGGCGCCTGCGATGAGTTCTCTGATCTGGGAGAGGTTGATGGCTGTGAAGGGGTCGCGGTCATCCATGGCAAAGGTCTCGGCCAGGGTGGGGTCGTTCGCCTCCGTTGCTTTTTGCCGGAGAAATTCAATATCCATGAAGGTGACAGACTTGGTTTCATCGAGCAGCTTGTAGAAATCATCAAGGCCAAGGCCCATGGTCTGGGCTACTTCCTCATCCGTGGCTGGTCTGCCAGTCTGTTTTTCGATGTCGGCATAGGCCTTTTCCAGGTCGGTGGTTTTGCGCCGGACCGAGCGCGGAACCCAGTCCAGTGCCCGAAGTTCGTCCAGCATCGCCCCCTTGACCCGGAATTCGGCATAGGTCTTGAACTGAACGTTTTTGGAGATATCAAATTTGTTGATGGCGTCAATGAGGCCGATGATCCCGCAACTGATCAGATCATCGAGCGATACCTGTGCGGGGAGGCGGGCCGCCAGACGTGCCGCGATATACTTAATCAGCGGGGTGTAGGTTAGAATCAGCTCGTTGCGTTTTTCGGCGCTGAGCGGTTCTGCCTGGCTGAAAAAAGTATTCGTATAGTCCTTGAATTTTGGTGACGGCTGTTTGCTCATTCCAAATAGGCCCGCTGGGGCAAAGGAGATTGATCGCCTGTAATATGAAAAAGTATATTACAGATCAACGAGTCCTTGCCAGAAAAATTTTATGTTCCCATCGGCTTTCATCTCGGGCTCTTCTTGGAAAATATTCCCGGCCAGCTTGCTGAACATCTTGCTGGACGGAGCATCCGGGAAGATATCCGAGACCAGTCGCTGTTCGCGAACCGCCGTGGGCAGTTTGCTATCATAGGGGATATATCCGAGATAATCCAGGGAGAGCGAGTCAAGAAAACGGTCGGCCACAATGCTCAATTTCCGGAAAACGGCCAGGGCCTCCTTTTCGGAACGGGCAAGATTGACGAGGATGCGGAACTTTTTCACGTCATGCCTGCTGGAGAGCACTTTGACCAGCGCGTAGGCGTCGGTTAGAGAGGTCGGTTCCGGGGTCAGGATGATGATGCGTTCCCGTGCGGCCAGATTGAAGTAGATCACATTGTTGTTGATGCCTGCAGCCGTATCGATCAGCATGATGTCGATTTTTTGGGCCAGGGCGGACATCTCCGCCAGGAAGTACAGGCGTTGCTGCTCCGTGAGGTCGGCCAATTCCATGATCCCGGAGCTGGCCGGCAGGATGAGCAGACCCTCCGGGCCTTGCACCAGAACTTCTTGCAGGGTTTTTTCGCCCATGAAAACGTGGTGGAGGTTGTAGCGCGGGGTCAGGCCAAGGAGAATATCGACGTTGGCCAGATTCAGGTCCGCATCAAGGATTAGCACCTTTTTGCCTGCCTTTGCCAAAGCATAGCCGAGGTTGGTGACGATATTGGTTTTGCCGACCCCGCCCTTGCCGCTGGTCACGCAGATAACCCGTGGCTGGGGCTCGGTGCTGTTGCGGGGCGCCGCCATTCTTTTTTTCTGGGGTTGTGTGTGGGTCATAATCCGTTCCAGTGTTTCTGCCTGATTCATAAGATCACCACGGGCTTGCTCATTGGGTCCACCTGTCTTGGGCCTCGGTGGCAAGCTCACCGGCGGCTGCCTGCCATCCCTGCCCGAACAGGGTTTGCAAGAACTCCCGGGAGGCAAGGAGGAAATCCTCCGGCACCCTCTGGCCGGTGCACAGGCAGGAGATGGGCAGCGCCGTTCCGGCCAGCAGCTGGCAGAGGGTGGCGTATGCCCTGGTTTCATCGAGCTTGGAGAGAATCAGCCCCTTGATCCGCAGGGGCTCATAGGTGGTGAGGATCTGTTGTAGGTCTTCTTTTTTGCAGGTGGCGCTGAGGACGAGATATGGCTCTATTCCGTTTTTCAGGGAAAACCATTCGCCAAGCTCCCTGATATGGTTTGGATCATAAGGACTCTTGCCCGCGGTGTCGATGATGATCAGATCCTTGTCCTGGTGGCGGAGCAGGGCTGCCTGCAAATCCTTTTTGCGCAGGGCGATTTCGCAGGGCAGACGCATGATCTTGGCATATGTGCGCAGCTGGTCCGTGGCCCCGATCCGGTAGCAGTCCATGGAGAGGAGCGCCACCTTCATCCCTTCATGGATGCTGTACCAGGCGGCGATCTTTGCGGCGGTCGTTGTTTTGCCCACCCCGGTGGGGCCGATCAGGGCCACCACGGTTGGGGCCTTGCTGATGCCGATGTTCAGCGGGGTGATTTGCAATTGATCGATGATTTTGTCCCGCCACTGGGCAACCTGAGTCGGGTCGGGACGGGCGCCTTTCTGGCCGGCTTTACCTGTGGATTTCCCCGAAGCGCGGCCTTCCAGCTCTTCCTTGGCGCAGTATTGTCGCCGCAGGAAATTGGCAAAGCGTAGCCGGAGGTCGTTGGATTCAAAATGGACCTTTGCGGCTTTGGCAGCTTTGGCTGCCTTTTCGGCCGGTAGGGTGCGGGCGGAAAGTTCGGCGGAAAGTCTGCTGTCAAAACCGGGTTGCGCTGTGGTCAATTTCGGTGCGGCTTGGCGTGCTGCGGTTTTCGGTTGGCCCTGGCGCACGGACTGATATCCGTATCCCACCGTTTTGGGACGTCGGCCTTCTGTGCCGGGCGCGTCCGGAGGCGGCACGGTAATCTCCGGCTCCGGGTCATATTCCATGGCCGCCACCACCTCTATCCTCGGGCCGCCTCTGGATGAGCCGCTTTTTCCGGGAAGGTTGCGGGTTGAAAGAATAACCGCATCCTCCCCAAGTTCTTCCTTGACCATGGCCATGGCGCTGTAAGTATCCGAGGCTTCAAAACGTTTGATTCGCATCGCTGCTCCTCACTCCTATTGCTTGGGGTTGAGTTCGATTGTCCCCAGAGATTGCAGTTGGGTCTGCGCCGTCAACTCGTTATGGGAAAGGACCATGACGTGGGGCATGAACCTTTCCAAGAGCCGCCGGAAATGGCGGCGGATAATCGGGGAACAGATGATGATGGGTTGATAGCCGTCCAGGGAAACCTTTTCCACCAAGGTTTTTGCCGAGGTGAGCAACCGTTGGGCCAGATTCGGTTCCAGATTGAGAAATACGCCCTGGTCGGTTTTTTGCAGCGATTCGCGGATCAGATCCTCGACCTGGGTGGACAGGGTAAGCACCGAAATTGTTCCTTGATCATCGGTGAAAGAGCTGATGATGGAGCGGGCGAGCTTCTGGCGCACATACTCGGTGAGGATGTCCGGGTCCTTGCCCATGGGTGCGAAGTCGGCCAGGGTCTCGCAGATGGTCAGCAGGTCGCGCAGCGATACCCGCTCCCGCAGGAGATTTTGGAGCACCTTCTGGACCAACCCCAAGGGCAGCAATCCGGGCACCAGCTCTTCCACCACCTTGGGCTGGGTTTTGGCCAGATTATCCAAGAGCTTTTGGGTGTCTTGGCGGCCCAGCAGCTCGTCGGCGTGGGTGCGCAGCACCTCGGTGAGATGGGTGGCGATGACCGTGGATGGGTCAACCACGGTGTAGCCTGCCACCTGGGCCTCGTCTTTCTTTTCCTTGTCTATCCAGAGGGCGGGCAGCTGGAATGCGGGTTCCATGGTGGGAATCCCTTCGATCTTCCGTTTGGCCAGGCCGGAGTCCATGGCCAGCAGATGGCCCATCATGATCTCGCCACTGGCGATCTCCACCCCTTTGAGGAGCAGGACATACTGATCGGGTTTGAGCTGGAGATTATCGCGCACATGCAAGGGCGGGATGATCATGCCCATGTCCATGGCAAACTGGCGGCGGATGGCCCGGATCCGTTCCAGCAGATCGCCCTCCTGGGCCTCGTCAACTAGGGGAATGAGTCCGTAGCCCACTTCAAGCTGCAACACATCAAGGGGAAGCAAGCTTTCCACCGTTTCCGGCGCGCCGGGCAGCGGGGTGGCCGCCTTCTTTTCTTTTTCTGCCTCGACCTTCTGCTCTTCCTTGTCGGCTGCGCTTTTGTTGAAGGCCATCAGGGAGATGGCGCCTAGGGCTATGCCCAGGATGATAAAGGGGAGATGCGGCAGACCCGGCACCAGGCCGAACATGATGATGATTCCGGAAGAAACCGCCAGAGCCTGGGGCTGATGCCCGAATTGTTGCATGAACTCCTTGCCCATGCTCACATCGGAGGCGGCCCGGCTGACAATGATACCTGCGGAGGTGGAGATGATCAGGGCCGGGATCTGGGAGACCAACCCGTCGCCGATGGTGAGCAGGGTGTAAGTTTCCGCCGCTTGGGCCGCACGCATATTCTGCATGAGGGCGCCGATGAAAAATCCCCCGATGATATTAATGACCATGATCACCAAACTGGCTACGGCCTCGCCGCGCACGAACTTGCTGGCACCGTCCATGGCCCCGTAAAATTCCGATTGGCGGCTGACCTCCGAGCGGCGGCGTTTTGCCTCTGCTTCGTTGATCAGGCCAGCGTTGAGATCCGCGTCAATGGCCATCTGTTTGCCGGGCATGGCGTCCAGGGTGAAGCGGGCCGCCACCTCGGCAATACGGCCGGAGCCCTTGGTGATAACGATGAAATTGATGAGCACCATGATCAGGAAGATAATGATGCCCACGGCGAAGTTGCCACCCACCACAAAATTGCCGAAGGACTGGATGACGTGGCCCACCGCGCCCGGGCCTTCGTGGCCATGCAGCAGGATGAGCCGAGTCGAGGCGATATTGAGCGCCAGCCTGAACAGGGTGGTGATCAGGAGCAGTGAAGGAAAGGAGGAAAAATCCAGCGCGTTGGTGTTGTACATACTCATCAGCAGGATGAGCAAGCCGATGGTAATGTTGAAAGAAAGCAGCATGTCGAGCAGGAAGGGCGGCAGCGGGACGATCATGACCATGAGGATGGCCACGACCCCGAGCGCCACGAAGAGGCCCGACATCTCAAAATTGACAGCGCTTAGTCCTGTTGCGGCGCCGGTGTTATCTGCCATGGGTAAGCGGTCTCACAGTAGGAATGATGCCAAGGGCGGATAGGCAGTGCGCTTGTTGTGCGGTTTTCATTGTCATCAGGCTCGTTTCCGTTTGACGCTGTAAACATAGGCCAAAATTTCGGCTACGGTTTGGAACAGGTTTTCCGGGATGGTCTCATTGAGGCCCACACTTTTGTATAGGGCCTGGGCGAGGGGTTTGTCCTCGACCAGCGGAATGCCATGTTCCTCGGCGACTTCCCTGATTTTTTGGGCGATGACCCCGGCACCTTTGGCCAGCACCATGGGTGCCGCCATGGCAAGCGTATCGTAGCGGAGAGCAATGGCGAGACGAGTGGGGTTGGTAATCACCACATCGGCCTTGGGCACTTCGGACATCATCCGTTGTCGGGCCATCTGCATCTGGATGGCCCGGATGCGTCCCTTGACATGCGGATCGCCCTCGGTCTGTTTTGCTTCGTCCTTGATCTCTTGCTTGGTCATCTTCATTTTTTCCATGAACTGCCAACGCTGGAAAGCATAGTCTATCGCCGCGAGCACCGCAATGATCAGCGCCGATTTCAGGAAGATCCAGAAGGCCACCCTGCTCATGAAGGCAAGAATGGGCATGGGCTCCTGATCCATAAGGGGCAGGATGCCGGGCAGCGCCTTCATCACCTCGGTGTAGGAAACGTAGCCGATGATGAGCAGTTTGCCCACGGACTTGAAGACATTGGCCAGGGCCTGCTTGGAAAAGAGGCGGGCAAAACCCTGGAAGGGGTCGATCTTGTCGAACTTGGGCGCCAGTTTTTCCGTGGTGAACAGGATGCCGACCTGGGCATAGTTGGCGACCAGGGCCGTGAGGAAGATGGCGCCCATGACCGGGGCGACGATAATCCCGGTTTGGGCCATGGTTTCCCGGGTAAGCATGGTCATGTTGTTCGGGGTTATCGAAATGCTGTGCAGGTTGCCCAGGTAGTACCTGAGCAGGAGGAAGAATTGCCCCATCATGAAATCGCTTGAATAATACAAGGTGAGCAAGCCGACGAGTAGGACTGCGGCGGAAGGCACTTCCATGCTCTTGGCCACATCTCCCTTTTTTCGCGCCTCTTGTATACGGCGGGAGGTGGGGGCCTCGCTTTTTTCCTGGCCGGAGGATTCGTCTGCCATTGTTCAGCCCCCCATGCCCATGGCCAGCCGGGGCATGAGCCGGGCCAGCATTTCAAAATTCGTGATCATCAACGGCGCCAGAAACGCCAGGGATAGCCCGGCAAAAATTAGGCCAACCCCAATGGTGAGGGGCAGGCCGACAATCATGATCGGGATTTGGGGAACGGTTTTGGCGACGATACCCATGGCCACATGGGTGAAAAACAGGGCGGCTCCGGCAGGGGCCATGATCTTGACGGAAAGGACGAACATGTGGGAAGCCCCCTGCATGAGTCCCTCGAAGGTGGCCTTGGTAATGGTGGCGGTGCCGGGCTTAAGCCACTCAAAGCTTTCCACCAGGGTGGAAAAAAACATGTGGTGGCCGTTGATGCCTAAAAAGATCAGAATGGCGGTGAGGTTCCAGAGCATGCCAATCAGCGAGACCTGGGTGCCCATCTGGGGGTCCATGACGCCGGCCATACCCATGCCCATCTGGACGCCAACCATCTGGCCGGCGATCTCCGTGGCGGCAAAGACGCAGCGGGCAAAAACGGCCAGGGTTGCGCCCAACAGGACCTCGGTGAGGACAAGCACGACAAAGCCAAGAGGCGGCCCGCTTATCAGACGCGGGTTCACATGAACCACCGGCAACAGGACCAGGGCGATCATCAGGGCCAGGAGGATTTTGACCTGAGTCGGAACGGCTGTCGAGCCGAGGACGGGCATGAAAAATAACAGCGGCGCCACCCGGGTCAGGATAATGACCATGGACAGGAGTTGGGTCAGGGTCCAGTTGAGTAGCGCGGCTTCGGGCATGGATGTCGGCTCTTAAGTCAACGTATGATATTCGGCAGGTTCACAATCAGCTCATGGGTGTAATCCACTAGCTTGTTGATCATCCAGGAAGAAAGAAACAGCAGGGTGGCAAAGACGGCCACGATCTTGGGAACAAAGGTCAGGGTCATCTCCTGGATCTGGGTGACTGCCTGAAAAAGGGAGATCAGCAACCCGACTACCATGGCCACCAGCAGCACCGGGGCGGAAAGCAGCAGGGTCAGGGTGACGGCATTTTGGGTCAGGGTGATGGCTTGGGAGGGAGTCATAGATTACACCACAAAACTTTTAACCAGAGAGCCGACGATCAGGTACCAGCCGTCCACCAGCACAAAAAGCAGGAGCTTGAAGGGCAGGGAGACCATGACCGGAGGCAGCATCATCATGCCCATGGACAGCAGGATGCTGGCCACCACCATATCGATGATCAGGAAGGGCAGGAAGAGAACAAAGCCGATGGTGAAAGCGGTTTTGAGCTCGCTGATCATGAAGGAAGGGATGAGTACGGCGGTGGAGACTTCGTCCTTGTTTTTCGGTTTGGGGGTCTTGGCCAGGGAAAGGAAGAGTTCGAGGTCTTTTTCCCGGGTCTGTTTGAACATGAAGGCGCGTACTGGTTTTGTCGCCGCCTCAAGGGCCTGTTCCGCATTGATCTGCTCCGCCATGTAAGGTTTGATGGCGGTGGCGTTGACCTCGGTGAAAACCGGGGTCATGATGAACATGGTTAGAAAAAGTGCCAGGCCAACCAGGACCTGGGTCGGCGGCACCTGCTGGGTGCCGAGGGCTTGGCGCAGAAAGGAAAAGGCGATCACCAGCCGGGTGAAGGAGGTCATCATCAACAGGATGGCCGGGGCCATGGAGAGCACCGTGAACAGCAGGAGAATCTCAATGAGGGCGGAAACCTGCTTGGGGTTTTGGGCCTCGCCCACGCCGATTTGCAGGGTGGGCAGGGTCACGGCGTTGCTGGTGGCGGGGCAAGCGAGGATGAGTCCGGCGAGCAGACCGAGGAGCATGGGCCAGGATGGCACTTTGCACCCAGAGGGTATAAGTTTCGTTTGAGCAGGCAAGCTGCTCAACTCAGCTTTATTCCGCATGGGCAGGCCCTTTCTTTTTTTGCTTTAATCCGGAAATGCCCTGGCTAGCCTTGTTGAGCAGGGAGGCAAAAGAGGCGTCCAGAGCGGAAGGCGTTTTTCGGGAATGTGCAGCCTCCGTGAGGCGATCATTGGGAGCAAGGGTGGCAAGCAGGGTAATCTTCTGCTCGGTGAGGCCGACCACCAGATAAGCACCTGCCACCTCCAGAACGCTCACCTGTTTTTTGGGGGCCAGCATCTGGCTGTCGAGAACGGTGATAAGGCCTTCCTGTGTGGAGCCGACCCGGACCAGGCCCATTTTTCTGATCCAGAACAGCAAAAGGAGCATGAGGCCCACTACAATGATGAGTGAGCCAAGGGTTTTGAAGATGGTCGTGGTCAGGGAAAGCGTTTCCTGGCTGCCGGTGAGGCCGGTGGGGATCGCAGTGGCCTCACCGGTCCCGTCGCCGAGCGGTTCGGCGGCCAGGAGCATGAGCGGGAAAAAGAGGTGATACAGCAGGCTTGCCCCCAAGGAGGCGAGTGCCTTTCTTGGGGACGGTCCTGGTGTGGATGATGGTTGCCAGATTTTCATAATGGTTCTATCCACTCAGGTGCTCACTTTTTCGCTTACGGCAACGAGAGCGACGACGGCTCAGCCGATGTTCTTGATCCGGTCCGCCTGGCTGATGATCTCGGTGATTCGTACGCCGAATCGCTCGTTGACCACGATCACCTCGCCTTTGCCCAGCAGCTTGTCGTTGACAAAGATTTCCACCGGTTCACCGGCTGCTTTGTCGAGCTCTACCACCGACCCTTGGGTCAGTTGCAGCATCTTGTTGATGATCATGCTGGTCCGTCCCAGTTCCACGGTGACGTCCAGGGGGATGTCCAGCAGAAAATCAAGGTTCTGGCTGCCGGACGGGGCGGTGGTCATGGTGCCGCCCAATTCGGCAAAGGCTGGGGCCTGAGCCCCTCCAGCACCTTCATGTTCGCTCAAGGCGGCAGCCCAGTCATCCCCGGCTCCCTCTGTCTCGGCTTTTGTGTCGGCGGCGTCCAACGGGTCGTCAGCCATGGTGTTTCTCCTTTTTCAGGTGATCTTCTCTAGCATAGGCACAGGCGCTGTCCAGCATTCGCCGAAAAAAGCGCGTGCTGCTTATTCCCTGTTCGGGTCAAGAACCTTTTTCTTGATGAGCAGCGCATTGTTGCCGCGATGCACGCCAGGGGTTCCCATGTATTTTCTTTCTCCGGCGACAAAGGCCGGCAGGAGGTCATCGGTACGGCGTTCCAGTTGGATGATGTCGCCGACCACCAATTCCATGACATCGCCTGCGGAAATGGTGGCACTGCCCAGTTGCACGACAAAGTCCACGGGGATGTTCTTGATGTTTTCCGAGAGGACGCGTTTGATGCTGATATCCTCGTCGCTCTGCTCCCGCTGGAAGGTGGTAAGCAATTTGCCCTTGACCGATTCCAGGTTGCTCATGGGGATGCAAACCGTGATGCTGCCCACGGCCCGGTCCATGTCCACATCGTAGCGGCTGATGATCACCACATCCTCGGGCTGGCAGATCTTGGCGAACTGGGGGTTGATCTCGCTTCTGATGTACTGGACCTTAAGGGGCTGGAGGGAGTACCAGGCCTTTTCCAGGTCGCTGAGCAGGAGATTGACCACCCGCCGGATGAGCCGCTGTTCGATGGCCGTGAAATCGCGGCCCTCAATGCGGATGTTTCTGGTGCCGGTGCCGCCCAGGAAGTTCTCCACCAGGGTAAAGACCAGCTTGGGTTCGAGGACGATGAGGGCGCTGCCCCGAAAGGGCGCCATCCGGAAG
>JAPLJH010000032.1 GCA_026388695.1 Deltaproteobacteria bacterium
TCGCATGGCCGAAGAAGGCTATATCACCCCGACTGCCGCACAAAAAGCCTATGAAACGACCCTGCTCTGGAATCCGGCCAAGGAAGGACCGACGGAAAACAATTACTTCATTGAACATGTCAAGGCCTACGTCGAAAGCAAATATGGCAGTGAAGCCCTTCTGACCGGCGGACTTCGCATCTACACCACCCTTGACCAGAACATGCAGAAAGCCGCCAACATGGCCATAAAACGCGGCACCGCCAAATGGGCCATCCGCCAGAGCAAACATGCCGAGACCTTGCCCCAGGCCGCCCTGATCTCCATGGAGGTGAAAACCGGATATGTTCGGGCAATGGTGGGCGGCACGGATTTCGAAAAAAGCCAGTTCAACCGGGCGACTCAAGCCCGCCGTCAGCCAGGATCCGCTTTCAAACCCTTTATTTACGCCACCGCCCTTGAAAAGGGCATGACCCCGGCCACCATGATTGTTGACGAGCCGATTCAATTCCGTGGCGCCAGCTCGATGCAATATTGGGAGCCAAAAAACTACAACAATAAATTTGAAGGCCCCACCTCCTTCAGAAATGCACTGGTGCACTCACGGAATATCCCCACCATCAAGATCCTGCAACAGGTCGGGGCAGCCAGCACCATTGATCTGGCCAGGAGACTGGGCATCACTTCCCCCCTGGGCAAGGATCTCTCCCTGGCCCTGGGAACCTCCGGCGTCTCCCCCCTTGAACTGACCAGGGCATACGCTGCCTTTGCCAACGGCGGTCGGATGCCCCAAGCGCTTTTCATCGAAAAAATTGTAGACAGCACAGGCAAGATCCTAGAAGAACAGCATCCAGCCTTCAGCGATGCGGTTGACCCCCGGGTTGCCTATCAGATGACCCATATCATGGAGGCGGTTATCTCCGACGGCACCGCCAAGGGCATCAGCAGTTTCGGCGCCCCAGCGGCAGGCAAGACCGGCACCACCGATCAAAACATAGATGCCTGGTTTGTCGGCTACACCCCGGAGCTGACAACCTGCGTCTGGATAGGGCATGACCAGAACACCTCACTGGGAACACTAGAAACAGGCGGACTAGCCGCAGCGCCGATCTGGCTTGATTTCATGAATCAGGCAAAGGCGACCTACCCTACCACCGGAGGCTTCCCTGTTCCCCCGGGCATTGTCATGCTCCCCATGGACAACGCCTCCGGCAGGCCCGGCACAAGAGTCGGCGGCAGTGTTACCATGGAAGCATTCCGAGAAGATGCCCCGCCCTGGCCCCAGGAATCACCCCGATCAGAGACCACCGACTCTTCGGCTCAATAAAAAAGCCGTATTACCGGGACATCCCGGCAATACGGCTCATAATGCGTCTTACTTTTCTACTGCTTACTTCATAACAATTCCCAGATCAAACAGCCCGTTTGCGCGGCATGTTTTTCAGCTCGTCCTTGCCATGATACACCACGGTAAAGGTTTCCCGTAGCTCCTTGGCCATCGCCTCTTCCTGTGCGGCATCGTCGATCATCACGCGGATGGCCACCCGTTTTTTCCCTTCCGGGGCATCCTCAAACGAGGTGAGGATACTGATGACCCTGACATCAAATTTGCGCAGGCTCTCAATAACCTTGGTCACGGAACCAGCGACATCCGGCAGATCGAAAACGAACTGAATAGCGCCATCCTTGATTCCCGTGCTGTGAATAAAACCACGCAACACATCGGTTTCGCTCAGCAGTCCGACAAGATGACCAAGTCCATCCACAACGGGCAGGCCGGAAATCTTGTCCTCCAGCATGACCAGCGCGGCCTTTTCCAGAGTCTCGTCCTGGCTTAAGGTGAGAGGATTGGAGGTCATCACGTCCTTTACCTTCATTTCCGACAACAGATAATAGAGCTCATGGATATCCAGGGATGTCGTCTTGGAAGGAGAGGCGTCTTTCACATCCCGATCCGTCACGATCCCAATCAACTTTCCATGGGAAACCACCGGCAGCCGGCGGATACTGTTTTCCTTGAGGATCCTGGTGGCCCGCATCAGAGAGGTATTCTCATCCACGGTCAGGACGTCTTTCGCCATCCAGTCTTTAATCAACATAACGCACAACCCTCCATAAAAATTGTCTGTCCAAGCTCAACAAAGAGCGATTCTTTCCCACGCCAAAAACATGCCAATCGAGAACCAGCACCTGTTTTTATAAAATATTCCTATTGTTCCTGCAAGATGAAGTGCGTCTATAACCCCAAAAATCCCAAAGAAAGGCGCAACTCCCCCACTCATCCTGTTTTTTTACCTTGCTTAACTGCTCACGACTCGGTAAAGGAGAACATTCCAGACAGGAACATTTCCCTGATGCCTATCCTGCCCCAACCAGAAAAACCATCGCGAAAATACCCGTATGCCTTGCCCCCTGACAGACGAGACCTTAGCCCGGATCATGACCATAGCGGCCAGCGAGGATTGCGTCTTTCTTGAGACCAGCAGGGTAACGGCGGAGGAGTCCCACTCCTATTTTTTCCATCGGCCTGTGGCGCATCTTGCCTGCTACGCCCATGACGACCCGGCCCGGTTTTTCCAGCAGGCTGAAGATTTTCTGGCTAAAGGCCTGTATTTGGCCGGCTGGCTGGGGTATGAGTTCGGCTATCTGCTCGAACCTTCCCTGGCAAAGCGAATCCACCCCGACACCCAGAAGCCCTTGGCCCGCTTGGGCGTATTTCGCGCCCCCTTGATCTTCGACCACAATTCCGGAGAATTACGAAGTGGCCAGTGGCCCGCCTCGCCTCCGGCACAGGCTTTAGCAGACTATCACATCACCAACCTGCACCCAAACCTCACACAAACGGACTACACCGCCGCCCTGGCTAAAATCAGGGCCTACATCGAGAGCGGCGACACCTACCAGGTCAACTTTACCCTGAAGCTGCTCTTTGATTTCGACGGCTCCCCGGAAGCCCTGTACCAGACCTTGCGCCGCAACCAGAGCGTTTCCTTCGGGGCCTATCTCCGTGCAGGCGACCAACAGATCCTCTCGTTTTCCCCGGAGCTGTTTTTCAAGAGAACCGGCGAGCAATGCCTGGTCCGGCCCATGAAAGGCACCATCCAGCGCGGACCATACCCTGCGGAAGACGCACGGCTGATGCAGTTTTTGCAGGGGGATGCAAAAAACCGCAGCGAAAATGTGATGATCGTCGATCTGTTGCGCAACGACCTTGGCCGCATCTGCACCCCGGGAACGGTCACGACCCAATCCCTTTTTGACATCGAAACCTACGAGACCCTGCACCAGATGACCTCCACCATCACCGGCCATCTGCCGTTGGCGACAAAGATCGAGCCCCTGTTCCGGGCCCTGTTTCCCTGCGGCTCGGTCACCGGTGCCCCCAAGATTCGAACCATGGAGATTATCCACGAGCTGGAAAACGGGCCACGCGGCGTCTACACCGGGGCCATCGGCTTTATCGCCCCCACGGGCGAGGCAACCTTCAATGTGCCCATCCGCACCTTAGAGATCAACGGCGGCAAAGGCGAGATGGGCATCGGCTCCGGGATCATCCACGAGTCCGACCCGGAGCAGGAGTGGCGGGAATGCCTGCTCAAGGGTCGTTTCTTGAGCAACCCGGCCCCAGCCTTCAGTCTTATCGAGACACTTCTCTGGCAGCCGGATTCGGGCTACTGGCTTTTGAATGAACACCTGGAGCGACTGGCCGCTTCCGCCGCCTACTTCCGCTATTCATACAACCGCCAGGAGGTAGCTACACGACTTGAGACGCTGGCCCTGGATTTTGGTGCCTCGCCCATACGGGTGCGGCTAACCCTGACAAAAGACGGCCATATAGAACTTGCCCTTAGCCCCTGTATAGCCCCGGCCGCCATCACCTGGCCGATGCCACAGGCCAGCCAGTCCGAATTGCCCCGGGTTATCTTCTCGACCCAGACCACCGACCCCGGCTCGCCCTGGCTCTTTCATAAAACCACTCTGCGAGAAA
>JAPLJH010000049.1 GCA_026388695.1 Deltaproteobacteria bacterium
CGCGCTGGAGATCGGCGACATCATCATTCCCACCGCCAGCATCCGGGACGAAGGCACCAGCCCGCATTATCTGCCCAAGGATGTTCCTGCCCTGCCCTCGATCCACGTCAACCGCATCTGCGAACAGGTCATCACCAGCGAACTGAAGATGGTGCCAAAGTCAGGCATCCTGATGACCACCGACTACCGAATGTGGGAGTTTGACACCGAGTTCATCCAATACATCCGCAAACACCGGATCCTGGCCATCGACATGGAGATCGCCACCCTGTTTGCGGTGGGCTATGCCCTCAATGTGCCCACCGGAGCCATGATGCTGGTTTCCGACCTGCCCCTAAAAAAGGGCGGAATCAAGAGCAAGGACAGTGCCGAGGAAATCTTTCTCACCTACACCCAGGAACACTTGCAGATGGGCCTCAAGGTCATGGAAACCGCCTGCCTGGACAAAAGAACTTCACTCGGTTGATGCCCGAGATGATACCGACAAGCGCACACCCCTTTTGAGCGCCTTGGAGCCTGAACCCAAATTGCCTGGTGAGAGATACTTCCTTCGGAGAGACGCATGCCCGGTCATATCGTCCACATCTCGCTAACCGCCAAAGACACCCCAGCCCGCCTGACCGAACAGCCCCCCGTATTTTTTGAAGCAACACAACCGGAAACATGCACCATCACCATTGATCCGCGCAAGCGCTTCCAGAAGATGGAAGGCTTTGGCGGAGCATTCACTGAAGCGGCTGCCGTTACTTGGCAAAAACTCCCCGCCGAAAAACAAGCCGAAGTCATGCGGGCATACTTCGACCCGCACAATGGCCTGGGGTATACCATGGGCCGAACGCATATCAACAGTTGCGATTTTGCCCTGGGGAATTACGCCCATGACGAGGTGGATGGCGATTTTGCGCTGCAGCATTTTTCCATTGCGCGCGACCGCGCCGCTATTCTGCCCATGCTCAAGGAAGCCCTGCGCCTGAGCGGCGGCTTGAAGTTGTTCGCTTCACCCTGGAGCCCGCCGGCGTGGATGAAGACGAATAAGCAGATGAATGGCGGCGGTCGGCTGCTCCCGGAATGCCGTGATGTTTGGGCGCGTTACTATTGCCGCTACATTCGGGAATATGAAAAAGAAGGCATCCCCTTCTGGGGCCTCACCGTCCAGAATGAACCGGAAGCCAGCCAATCCTGGGATTCCTGCCTGTACTCCGCCGAGGAAGAGCGCGATTTTGTCCGCGATTATTTAGGGCCAACCCTACAGAAAGAGGGGCTGGGCCATCTGAACCTGATGATTTGGGACCACAACCGTGATGCAATCTACGATCGCGCCAAAGTCGTATACGATGACCCCCTGGCTGCGCAATACGTGTGGGGTGCGGCTTTTCACTGGTACGTTGGGGATCATTTCGACAATCTGAACGCCGTACACGAAGCCTTTCCGGATAAACAACTGCTCTTCAGCGAAGGGTGTCAGGAAGGCGGCCCGCACCCAGGCGAATGGGGCGTCGGCGAGCGCTACGGGCGTTCGCTCATCAATGACCTGAACCGTTGGACCGTGGCCTGGGTGGATTGGAATCTCATGCTGGATGAGCGCGGCGGCCCCAATCATGTCGGCAATTATTGCAGCGCCCCCATCCTGGTGGATACCCAGGCAGGTCTGCCGCTGTATCAGAGTTCGTTCTACTATCTTGGCCATTTCTCCCGCTACATTCGCCCTGGCGCCGAACGCATCTTGCATGCCAGCACGACCGATGAACTCGAAACAACGGCCTTCCTCAATCTAGATGGGACAATCGCTGTCGTGGTCATGAATCGCACAGAGCAGGCGGTTCCCTTTGCCCTGCAATACCACAACCAGGCTGCCCGCACGATCAGTCCGGCCCATTCCATTATGACCCTGCGCTTTGTCAATTTTACCGACTAGGGTGTCAATCTGGTTGCGCATGCGGCACCATAAGGACATCCCCCTTCTTGACGGAAAGAAACGAACATGGCGCATTTCCCAAGACCTGCCCCCTGACTCTGCGGGACAATGATTTTTCCATCACTCGCAAGAAGATGTTGACGGAGTCCCAAGCTTTCTGTAGGAATTGATAGGGGGCCTGAACGGATTGATATGGTCGGATACCAGCCGGAAAAATATTTTGCCTTATAAGCTCGAATACGATTTCTGCCTGCGGGACAACCCGCGAGGGACCATCGCCGCTGATTGGCGTCACCTTCACCATTACCTAATGATCCCAGATGCCTAAATCCCTCGATTTTTTGATTGAATTTCTTCGCCTGTCGAAACTGTTTTGGCGCTCGAAGCAAAAACTGAAGATTCGGGGCATCACCTTCCTCCTGGCGTTCCTGACCATCATGCAAATGATCCTGGCGGTGGTCGTTACCCAGTGGAGCGCCGCGTTGTTCAACGCCCTGGAGCAGCACTCCATGCGCGACCTTATCACCCAGATCGGCGTACTGGCGATCATCTTTGTCTCCGACATGGCCATAACAGGCACACACTTGGCCACCAAACGCAATCTGCAGATCTATTGGCGCGACTGGCTGACAGACCATGTCATCTCCCGCTGGATGCATGATGGCCGCCACTATCTGATCTCCCATCTCCCGGGCGAGCATGACAACCCGGATGGACGTATTGCCGAAGATTGCCGAATCGCCAGCGAATCAGCGGTCGCCCTGGGCCACTCGTTGTTTTACTGCATTTTACTGCTGATCGGCTTCTCGGAGGTGCTCTGGTCCCGCTCCGGGGTGGTGACGCTCGATCTGGGAGCGTGGCAAATCCCCATCTACGGACATCTGGTCTGGATCGCGATCATCTATACGGCATTGGCCTCCTGGCTTGGCTGGCAGGTGAGCTTGCCCCTGACCGCCGCCACCAACGCCCGGCAATCGGCGGAGGCGGACTTCCGCGCCGGGCTGCTGGAGGCGCAGGAAAACAGCCAGGCCATCGCACTGATCCATGCCAACAGCTATGAGCGGGAACTTTTTCGTGATCTGTTCTGCAAGCTCCGGAATGTCTGGAACACACAAACTGTGGCGTGGCGAAATATTCAGATATTCAGCACCGGCTATGCCTCGCTGAACATGGCCTTTCCGCTCCTGATCTCCGCTCCCCGCTACATCCTGGGGATGATCTCCCTGGGCGCGATGATGCAAGCCGCCCAGGCGTTCCAGCAGATGGTCGGCGCCCTCTCCTGGCCGGTGGGCAACGTGGGAGGGATCGCGGAATGGCGCGCCTCGGTGGAACGCGTTCTGAGCCTTCTCAAGGTGTTGGATAATGTGGACGAGGAGCTCGCGCAACCGGATCACTGGATCCAGGTGAAAACCTCCGAGCGGCCGGTGTTGGCCTTCCGCGACCTCAGCATCGCCAAATACGACGGCCCGGTATTGGCCCAAAACATCAATATGGAGATCGGCCAGGGCGAACATGTGCTGATCACCGGCAACCCTTACACCGGGGCAAAGCTGTTCCGCGCCATTGCCGGGGTACGACCCTGGGGCCGCGGCGTCATCGAACTCCCCAGCCAAGGCCGCCTCTTTTTCATGCCGCCTCGACCGCATCTGCCCACCGGCACCCTGCGCAACGCCATCTGCTACCCCGCCTCCCGCCGAGTTTTCAGCCAGGAGCAACTCGAACAGGCGCTGCGCTTGGTAGGCCTTGAAGACCTCATCGGCCAGCTCGACCAGAAGGACAATTGGCTCAACATCCTGGCCCGGGGGGAGCAGCAACTCTTGGGCATGGTGCGCCTACTGCTCAACCGTCCCCAATGGATTTTCCTGCAGGAAGCCTTCGACTCCCTGGACCCCCAAGAAGAGGAACGGATGCTGCGCCTGATCGGTGAACAGATCCCCGATGCCACGCTGCTTGTAATTTCCCATCTACCAAACAGCAAGACTTTCTATGCACGCCACCTGGCCCTGTGAAAACCTTTAAGGAAGACGAACGATGACTACCAAAACTGTTCACGAAGGCGGCAGCAAACTCCGCGGCGTCAATCTCGGCGGCTGGCTGGTGTTGGAAAAATGGATCACGCCGAGTCTGTTCGAGGGGCTGCAAGCCACCGACGAGACCTCATACTGCGTCGAGCTGGGCGAGACCGAGGCTACCCGGCGCCTGCACCAGCACTGGAACACCTTCATCACCCGCGACGACTTCGCCTGGCTGAAACGTGCCGGCATCAATGCCGTGCGCCTGCCGGTCGGCCACTGGCTCTTCGGCAAGGACTATCCCTACCACCGCAGCTATCAGGAGGCGCGCTATCCCTTCGTGGAAGGGGGGCTTGCCATCGTTGACAAGGTCTTTGAGTGGGCCGGGGAGTTCGACCTGCGGGTGGTTCTCGACCTCCATGCCGCGCCGGGGTGCCAGAACGGCTTCGACAACGGAGGCATCCTCGACGTTTGCGAGTGGCATACCAGCGAGGAATACATCGAGCACTCCCTGGCTCTGCTGGAACGGTTGGCCGAGCGGTACGCCGATCATCCGGCGCTGCATGGCATCGAAACGCTCAATGAACCGCGCTGGGATATCCCCACCGATCTGTTGAAGCGCTTCAACCTCGATGCCTATCAGCGTATCCGCCGCCACTGCCCGCCCGAGCGGGTGACGGTGGTGTTCCACGACGGCTTCCGCAGCTTCCGGGAGTACGCAGGGTTTCTCCAGGAGCCGGAGTTTCGCAACGTGGCCCTAGATATCCACCGCTATCAATGCTTTATGGATTACGACACCAGTCTGGACATCTTCGGCCACATCCGTAAGTCCGCCGGGGACTGGCGCGACGAAGCGGACGAGATCATCCGCGAGTCGGGCTATCAGGTGTATTGCGGGGAATGGAGTCTGGGACTGGACCTGAGGGTCGTTTCCCTCTGGGCGGAGGGGCCGTTCAATCATGCCCTGGAGGAAATGGATCTCTTTCAGATGTCGGCGGCCTATCGCGGCTACGCCTCGGCCCAAGTACTGACCTTCGAGAAATATGCCGGCTGGTTCTTCTGGACTTACCGGACCGAGACTACTCCGGAATGGTGCTATCGGGACTGCGTGGATCAGGGGTTCTTTCCCAATATGGGACGGCCGGAGCAGTTTTCTGGCATACGAGGGACCCTGGAACGGGCCAAGCAGCCATAAGCCTGCCCGCTGGAGAGCCTGCCATGATCAAGGTGATGAGCTTCAACATCCGGGTCGGCCTGGCCGACGACGGCGAGAACCACTGGAACCGCCGCAAGTCCTTTGCCCTGGAAAGGATTGACGCCTTCGGGCCCGACCTGATGGGCCTCCAGGAGTGCCTGGACACCGAGCAGGCCGAGTTTGTCCGCACCAACCTGCCGGACTACCATTTTTTTGGCGTCCACCGGGGCGGCCCAGGAGGCACGGCGCTGGAGATGGCGCCCCTGCTCTTTCGCCGCTCGGCCTTCCACCTTCTCGATACGGGCTGTTTCTGGCTGAGCGAGACCCCGGAGATCCCCGGCAGCATGAGTTGGCAAAGCAACTATCCACGAACGGTGAGCTGGGCCAGGCTCTCCTGCCGGTTGACCGGATCGGTGCTTACCTACGTCAACACCCATTTCGACTACGAACCGACGGCCATCGAGGGGGATGCCCGGGCCCTGCGCCAATGGCTCGACCGGATCCGCCAAGATACCGCGCTCATCGTGACCGGCGATTTCAATGCAGACAAGGATTCAAACGCGTACCGCCTCCTGACCGGCGATGGAATGCTGATCGACGCCTTACGGCAAATCCAGCCAAACGGGGAAGATGAGGCCACCTTTCATGCCTATGGGCACCAGGAGGAAATGGAAGCCATTGACTGGATTCTGGTCTCCGACCATTTCCGGGTCCTTGATGCGCAGATCGACCGTTCCCGCCAAGACAACCTCTTCCCTTCGGATCATTACCCCATAACGGCAGTGCTCGACTGGAAGGCGTAAACCTGCGGCAAATTGGGGTACCCTTTACCCCCACAACACAACATTCATCTGTCAGCGGCTGACCGATCTGGCTCCGGCCATGACCTCACTCATGTCAAAGGCCACCTGCGCCAGCATATTGGGTATCACCGGCCCTGCCTGCGAGGGCTTGATCTCCTGAGGGTTAAAGGCAGCGACAAAGCGGGAGAAAGTACTGCTTTGCGGATAGGCCATGGCCTGATCCATGGACTGCTCGATGTACCAGACGGTATTGCCGGTATGCACATTGAGCAGACGGGTGGACACCTCAACCCGGCCGCCGCCGAACTGGGTCCCTTCCAAGGCATAATTAACCTTACCCGCCAGAACCAGATCAACCTTTGCTTTACGGCCAAGAGCCAGGGCTTCCGGAATATCCCGATAAGAATCCTCAAGGCGGAGCACTTTAGGAAATGCCTGCTTGCCCAGGAGGACATCCTTGAAGAGCATGGCAACCCCCTCCCCCTGTGCCTTCGTCATATTACCGGGCATCTGAAAGGGAAGCACCCCAACGGTCGCCTCCTGATAGGTATTAGCGTCCGGGTAGATAAAGACCACCGGCGAATTCTTCTTGACCTCCACCGGCTGGTTGGCCCAATTTTTTTGGGCCGGGGCGCACCCGGAGAAGAGGAGACCGAGAAGCACAACTGCTATTCCCTTTCGCATACCACCCTCCTCAGCGCTCGCGAGCGGAAAGCAGCGCATCGCCAAGGGCGCCGCCGTCTCCTGCCGCAAGAAGATAATTGATATTGCGGCTGCGCTGCAACTCAAGCCCTGCCACGGAAAGCACCTGCTGAGAACCGGCATCAAGCAGCCGAAGATTGAGGATTACCGTGGTCGGGGTCAGCGAATAGGTCCCGGTGAGGATGGCTGCGGCCTGTTGCTGTTTGGCCAAAAGCTTGGCGTCCCGCGTGAGCATCAACTCGCCCCGGTTGTCTCGGATGAGCAGTTCCGCAGACTTGCGAATCTCCACCACGCCGAAACCGTGGCGGAACAGGCTGGTGGACAGGGCCTCGGTAAGGGTCCGGCCAAAACGGGTGGTGGTATAGAGGTTGTCGAGATCAACCACCGTGGTCAGGATCAACCGCTGACCGCCTCCAGCGCCACGCATGCCGGAGGTCAGTTGCAGAGCCAGTTCCTCCCCCACCCCAAAAAAATCCGGGGTGACCACCGAAGCGGTGCCGCCGGTAGTCGCAGGAGGCACGCATCCGGTCAGGAGGACACAGCCCAGAAACAGCGGCAGCCAGAAGTTAGCCCTCTTGTTTGATTTTTTCATAAACCACCTTTTTTTTCTTTATTGGGCGTTTGGCCGCAGTCTTTGCAGGCTTCTTTGCCGGAGGTTCAGGTGCAACCTGGCCTTCTTCCTGAAACTGCCGGATTTTGACCTGCGAAGTACGGGTGGAAGCGGGCATACTTTCATTAGCCAACAGATTGGCGGTCATCCCGTCAATGGGTAAAACCATACTGGCGGAGGAAAGAACCCTGTTATCCGCGTTGCGCAACAGTCGAACGTTGACAAAGATCTCCTGCCCGGCCACGGCATAGGTTCCCACCACCACGGCTTGGGCTTCCTGCACAAGGCTGATCTCATCCATGCTCCGTGACAATGCGTACTCGCCGTGGTACGGGCTCACCATCATACCCGGAGTTTTTCGCACCTCAATCACCTCCAGCCCGGCCTGTTGCAGGGTGGAGAGCAACTGCTCGCCCAGAAACCGGCCCAGGGAAGAGGTCGCATACAGATTATCAAGGCTGACAAAGGTGCTCACCGCCACCACATATTCATCGGCCACCACCTCACTGGCATTGGCAATGAGCGCCTTGCCCAGTTGATTGATCTTGGCCTGTAGGACAGCGCCCTGTCCGGCACTTCCGGCGGAACCTCCTGTCTGCCCGGAACCAAAACCCGGCAAAAAGGATTGGGACATATTCTGCGGCGAGAAGACCCGTGCAGTGCGGAACACATAGTCCGCCGGAATCGCATGGGGATAATTGTAAAAATACGGGCGATAGGACGGTGTGGGGCGCTGCCGCTCCTGAAACAGCCCCCCATTTGCAGTAGCGTCAGGAAGTTGGCCGTCATCGGCCAACACGGGGGTTGTTACACATCCCAAGGCCAGTAAAACTGCAAGCAATTGTCTGATCATCATTTCCGTCTCCCCCGGTCAGGGATTAAAATTGTAAGCAGAATAATCCTTTTCCATGCTCCGCCAGGAAGGGCCAAAGGCCTGAACCATGGGATCATCCGAAACCCCGTTTCTACCGGGGTAGACCACGGGCACCCGCTGCCCCTCACCAAACATTGGCGAAGCAAGCCGCATGTCAATCTCAACCAGATTGCTGTGCATTCCTCCAGCACAGCCACAGCAACTGATGAGCAACAACCCTGCTATGATTTTCTGCATACCCTCTCCCTCTGTGGTCTTGCGCCACACAACAAAGCCACCAAGTCAATAAAATGACAGCCTTGCATGCAACCCGGTATGGGAATTTTTTTCCTGCTTATCCCAACAGCAAAGCGGAAAATCACGTCCCAACAAGGAATTTTTTTCTGGCCCGACTGTCTCGCCCACCTTTTTTCCCAATCTCGCCTTGATTATAAGCATTTTCCATGCCACCACACCACGGTTACCCCCTGCACTTTCCCGCACAACCTGCAAAGGGTGTACCTATCCACCAGGGAAATGCCCACCATAATCCTGCCAATTTCTTGGCGGAACGGTGGTTGTCAGAAAAAATCATTGCCAAAAAACCGGGATGGATTATAGTTTCGAAGTTTATACTACCGCGATACCCACCGGGAGATTTCCCACAGGAGGAGTTGTATTATGGCACGGATCACCGTCGAAGACTGCCTGAGCCAGATAGGCAATGAGAATCGTTTTTCCCTTATCCATCTTGCTGTTGAGCGGATCAAGCAACACCGCAAAAACGCGCCTTTTTTGGTGAAATGCAAAAACAAGGAAATTGTCGCCACTCTGCGCGAAATTGCCTCCGGCCAGATCAGCTTTGCCACCATCAAAAATTTTGCCGCCACCAAAGAGGACACTCCTACCCCCGCCGCACAGAAGGGTGACGAGCAGACAGAACAGGCCGCCCTATAACTGATGGAAACAGATTTCTACAAAACCCTCGGAGTCTCCTCGGATGCTACTGCCGAGGAAATAAAAAAAGCGTACCGCAAGCAGGCCATGAAATATCATCCAGACAAGAACTCTGGAGACAAGGCCGCTGAAGATAAATTCAAATTAGCCGCCGAGGCTTATGAAATTCTTGGCGACCTGGAAAAGCGGAAGATTTACGACCGTTACGGGGTCGCCGGCCTAAAAGACAGCGGCTACAGCGGACCCGGCAATTTCGAGGATATCTTCTCAAGCTTTGGCGATATCTTCGGCGACATGTTCGGAGGCCGTTCCGCGCAAAGACGTCAAGGGCCCGTCCAGGGAAATGATCTCCGCTATGATCTGGGCATCAGCTTCATGGATGCCATGCATGGCGCGGAAAAAGAGATCGCGATCACCAAGCGGGAAACCTGCTGGACCTGCGACGGCACCGGCTTACGCCCCGGTCACAAGCCGACGACCTGTGCCACCTGCAAGGGCCATGGTCAGGTGGTGCATGCCCAGGGCTTTTTCCGGGTGCAGACCGCCTGTCCGAAATGCCACGGTGAAGGCACAATCATTACCGAACCATGCAATGATTGCCAAGGCGAAGGGCTGCTCAAAAAAACGAAAAAAGTTTCACTGAAGATTCCGGCCGGAATCGACACCGGCGCCCGGATGCGGTTGCGGGGCGAGGGCGAGGGCGGCCGCAAGGGAGGCCAGCCGGGCGATCTGTATGTGATCATGCATGTGGAGCCCCACGAGTTCTTCCTGCGGGAGGGCAACGCGATTCATTGCCTCTTCCCCCTGACCATGGTACAGGCCGCGCTGGGCGCCACCGTAGAGGTGCCGACCATTAACGGGGTCAAGCAACTGGTAATCCCCGCAGGCACCCAGCCCGAACAGATCTTCACCCTCAAAGGCGAGGGCGTTCCTTCCCTCAGGGGCGGGAGCCCAGGAAACATGATCGTTGAGATCAAGGTCCTCATCCCCAAAAAATTGTCCGCGCGGGAAAAAGAACTCCTCACGGAATTTGACACGTTACAAAAAGAAAGGGGCGCTCCCCAGGAAGAAGAGGGGTTTCTCAAGAAAATCCTCCACAAATTCGCCGATGAAAAAGCTTGATTCTTCCTCTCGGGACAGCGACAATGAGCGACCAGACCGTGACGGAAAATAAACTTACCCATTTTGATGAAGCCGGGAATGCCCGGATGGTGGACGTGGGCGGCAAAAGTGAAACTGTCCGCGAAGCAACGGCTTCCGGCGCCATCTCCCTCTCGGCCCAAGCGTTTCAGCTAGTGCGGGAAGGAAATATTGCCAAAGGCGATGTGCTTGGAGTCGCCCGGCTCGCCGGAATCATGGCCGCAAAAAAGGTCGATGCTCTGATCCCCTTGGCCCACCCACTGGTCATCAACAAGGTGACCGTTGACTTTGATCTGAATGAGGCAACACACACCATAGGAATTACCGCTACCGTGGGAATAACCGGCAGAACCGGGGTCGAGATGGAAGCACTTACCGCCGTCTCGGTTGCCGCGCTCACCATTTATGATATGTGTAAGGCTGTGGACAAAGGCATGATCATTAATAACATCAGACTGGAAAGGAAAATCGGGGGCAAAAGCGGAAACTTCCAACGCAACGGATAACGCTAGCCCAAGATATACCAAGGGAGCAAGACCGTGAACAGAGAACAACTTGAGTATTTTCGCCAGAAGCTGGAGACCATGAGCAAGGATCTTTTGCAGGAGGCTGAAAAAACCATCCACGAGATGACCGACAGCACGGAAAATTATCCCGATCCCACCGACCGGGCCAGCGCCGAATCCGATCGGAGCTTCGAACTCCGCATCCGTGACCGCGAACGCAAACTGATTGCCAAGATCAGGGAAGCCATCGAACGCATCGATGAAGGCACCTATGGTATTTGCGATGAATGCGGCGACGAGATTTCGGCCAAACGCCTTGAGGCACGGCCGGTAACAACTCAATGCATCGAATGCAAGACCCTCCAAGAAAACCAGGAAAGGGCGCAAAAAGGCTTATAAGAGATGCCTGAACTCCGCAAAGACCCGATCATTGGCCGCTGGATCATCATTTCCACCGAACGGGGAAAGCGACCCACTGATTTTATTGTCGAAAAAAACGAGACCAGGGGGGGATTCTGTCCCTTATGCCCGGGCAACGAGAACACAACACCTCCGGAAGTTCTGAGCTACAGCAGCGTCGATGGCCACCAGGCCAACAGGCCTGGCTGGGACCTGCGGGTTGTGCCCAACAAGTACCCCGCTCTCGTCATCGAAGGCAATCTCAACAAAGAGGGCGATGGCCTCTACGACCACATGAATGGCATCGGTGCCCATGAGGTCATCATCGAAACCCCGGACCACAACGAAACTTTTACAAGCCTGCCGCCGGAACGCATGATCAAGGTGTTTCTGGCCTACCGGGATCGGCTGCTGGACCTGGCCCAGGACCCTCGCTTCCGTTACGTCATGGTTTTTAAAAATTTCGGCGCCGCGGCCGGAGCCTCGCTGGAACACTCCCACTCCCAGCTCATCGCCCTGCCCATTGTGCCGCGCATGATCAGCTCCGAAATTGAAGGGAGTCTTTCCTATTACAAATATAAAGAACGCTGCATCTTCTGCGACATTATCCGGCAGGAAATAAACCAGAACCAGCGGGTGGTGGCCCAAAACGACCTGTTCATCGCCATTGTCCCCTATGCACCCCGTTCGCCGTTTGAGATGTGGATTCTGCCAAAGCACCATGCCTCATCCTATCTCGCCATGGATGACGACCATTTCAAGGCACTCACCGCGATCTTTTCCGAATGCATGCGCCGCTTGGATGCCTGCATCCCCAATGTACCCTACAATTTTGTTCTGCATGGGGCGCCGTTGCGCTCACAGCCCCTTGAACATTACCACTGGCATTTCGAGATCATGCCCAAGCTGACAACGATGGCCGGGTTTGAGTGGGGATCGGGTTTTTATATCAACCCCATCCCGCCGGAAGAAGCAGCCCAATTTTTAAAAGAAGCGACGATCTGAACGAAGGCTTAAGAACAGCAACCCTCACAGCCCTTGCAAGACAACAGGGAGTGGATCAATGAAAAAAATACTGCTTGTTGACGACGAAGACAGCATCCACCTCCTGTACCGCGAAGAGCTGGAAGACGAAGGATACGAGGTCCACTCGGCGCTCTCCGGCGAAGAAGCCTTGGCCCAGTTGAAGGTTATTATGCCGGATCTCGTCATCCTCGACATCAACATGCCAGGCATCAACGGCATCGATGCCCTGCGCCAGATCAAAGAAATAAATCCCACCCTGCCGGTTATCCTGAGCTCCGCCTACCAGGAATTCAAACAGGATCTGGCCACCCTGGGCTTCCGATGAGTACATCGTCAAATCATCCAATATGGACGAGCTCAAGGCTGCGGTAAAAAAACACCTTGCCTGAGAGCCGAACCAGCAAGGAAAAACAGGCTGATCCCGCCCTCCTGCCCAATGAGCGTACCCGTTCCCCAAGAGCTAGACGGTTTCAACTCAAGCTGCAAACGTTCATCAGCGCCGGAGATGCGCGGAAGAGGTCTGCGAAGTGTGCTATTGCACATGAGCAGACCTATGACAGCTAAGCGAGTGGAACGAGACTGCGAAGCAGATTCGGTGCTGGTGAACGTTTACCAATGAGCGACATGAAAGATATCCAAGGCCAGCGTGATTACCGACAGATCAACATCAAAAAGGTCGGCGTAAAGAACATCTCCTACCCGATCACGGTCAAGGACAAGGCCCGGAAAACCCAAAAAACCGTGGCCACGGTCAATATGTACGTCAATCTCCCCCACCAGTTCAAGGGCACCCACATGAGCCGGTTCGTGGAGATTCTCAACCGGTTCCACGGCGAGATCAACCTGGAAAGCTTTCATCGCATTCTTGAGGAGATGAAGATCAAGCTCCAGGCAGAAGCGGCCCACATGGAAATCACCTTTCCTTATTTTTTACAGAAATCTTCCACGCAAACCCAGTCGGTGGGCATGAACGAATACCGCTGCACCATGCATGGCTCCTTGGACAAAACCGACGATCTTACCTTGGAAATTCAGGTCCCCATTTCCCCGCCGCTCCCGTCCCAGGTTGATCAAGGCTTGCCCCGTTCCCTCGGTCACTGGGGCAGGGCCACCATCCGGTTGCGGTTCAAGAATTTCATCTGGATCGAGGATATCATCCAACTGGTGGAAGAGGTAACCTCCCACGATCTCTGCTGGCCCACTGCAGAGACCTGCACGGAATACACCCTTTCCGTGGAAAACATTACCACGGCCCTTGGTCGTAAGCTGGAAAACCAATCGGCCATCGCCTGGTTTTCCGTTCTGGTGGAAAACCTTTCACAAGGGTATAACACCTTTGCCTCTTTGGAATGGCAGGACGGCAACACCATGGCTGTGTCCTGAGCACCCTCGCCAACCAACTACTAAAAAATATCGAGAGAAACTGTCCATGCACCACGAACTCCTCTTTGAAATCGGCACCGAAGAAATCCCGGCAGGCTATATCATGCCGGCCCTTTCCCAACTAAAAAAAATCCTCGGCGATCGGCTCACCGCTCTGGCCCTGCCCTATTCCGACCTGCGCACCGCAGCTACCCCAAGGCGCCTTGCTGTGTCGATCAGCGGTCTGGCCGAGCGTCAGCCGGATCGGGAAGAGGAAATACTCGGCCCCCCAAAAAAGGCGGCCTTTGACCAAAATGGCCAGCCCACCCAGGCAGCCATCGGCTTTGCCAAAAAAAACGGGGTCGAGGTCGAGGCCCTGCAAATCATGGCAACACCGAAGGGCGAGTACCTCATGGTGCGCGTCGAACAAATTGGCCGCCAAACCGAGGAACTTCTTGTCGAGCTACTGCCCGAGGTGGTCGCCTCTCTCAATTTCCCCAAATCCATGCGCTGGGGAGCAGGCCGCGCCAGCTTTGCCCGCCCGATCCAGTGGCTGCTGGCCGTCTATGGCGGCAAAACCGTATCCTTCTCCCTGGATACCATTACCAGCACCAATACCACCCGCGGCCACCGTTTCATGGCCAATGGCACGTTCCCGGCCTCCTGTTTTAGCGAGTATGTTGAGACCCTGCGCACGGCCCAAGTCATGGTCGAACCCCAGGAACGCCGCACTGCGGTGCTTGCCGAGATTGCCAAGGCGGCCCAGCAGGTGGGCGGAACGATCCTCCCGGATGATGAGCTGGTGGACACGGTATGCAACCTGGTGGAAAAACCCTTTGCCCTCTGCGGCACCTTTGAAGAGCGCTTTCTCGCCCTGCCCCGCGAGGTGCTGATCACCTCCATGCGAGAGCACCAGAAATACTTTGCCGTGGTTGACAGTGCAGGCAAACTCATGCCCCATTTCATCGCGGTAAACAACACGGGCACCAAGGATGCAAAGCTTGCCGCCGATGGCCACCAGCGGGTGATCCGGGCGCGGCTGGAGGATGCTTTTTTCTTCTTCAAGGAGGACCAGCGCCGGACCCTGGCGGATCGGGTCGAAGACCTCTCCGGCGTCATCTTCCAGTACAAACTGGGCACCATGCTTGACAAGACCCGGCGCGTCACCGCCCTGACCGGGCTGCTGGCCAAAAAGCTTGCCCCGGAGCACCTGGCCCATGCCGAACGAGCCGCCCACCTTGCCAAGACAGACCTGCTGACCGACATGGTCGGGGAGTTTCCCTCTCTCCAAGGATCGATCGGCCAGGATTACGCCCTGCTCAGCGGCGAAGCACCGGAGGTGGCCACGGCCATCCGGGAACATTACCTGCCGGTCAGAGCCGGAGGCACGCTGCCCGCCTCAATCCCTGGGGCGCTGGTAGGCATGGCCGACAGACTTGACTCCATCGCCGGCTGCTTCGGCATCGGCCAAATCCCCACCGGCACCGCCGACCCCTTTGGCCTGCGCCGCCTCTCACTGGGGCTGCTCAATACCATCAACGCCATGGGCTTTAGCCTCTCCCTGGCAGAGTTCGTGGACGAGGCGCTCTCCCTCTATGGCGACAAACTGACCATTCCCCAGGCCGAGGCCCGCCGCAACGTGCTCGATTTCATCAAGGGCCGTTTCAGCAATGATCTCACCGGCCAGGGCATCCCGGCCGAGGCGGTGGAAGCGGTCACCTCGGTCTCCTTCGACGATCCGCTGGACTGCAAACGGAGGATCATCGCCCTGATGGCCATCAGCGGTCAAGAGACGTTTAACGTCCTGGCCGGGGCCTTCAAGCGGGTGATCAATATCATCAAGGAAAACAGCGAGACCGCAGTGCAGACGGAGCTGCTCACAGAAGCCGCCGAGCAGAAGCTCCATGCGGCATATCTGGCAGTCCGTAAGGAGGCCATCCCCCTGCTTGAAGCCAGCGATTACGATAAGGCCTTGGCCGTGATCCTCAAAATGAAGGAGCCGGTTGACACCTTTTTTGCGGACGTCATGGTCATGGCGGAGGATGAAAAGGTGCGCGCCAACCGGTTAAATCTGCTGACCGCCATCGCGCAGCTCTTTTTACAGATCGGCGATTTTTCAAAGATGAACGCTATCAGTCAGTAAGCTGGACCTGGGTGATTTCAATGGCCTGTTCGTAGAGCAGGGGCAAAGAATCAAGTCTGACTTTAAGTTTTTTCGCCAGGGTGGCGGTGTTTTCCCAGTCGCCACGTTCATAGGCCATGACCAGCCTGAGGGTGCGGGAAAGGGGGGTTGCGGCGGCAGAGAGCAGCGCCTCTTGGATCTCCTCGGGCAGGGCCAGCTCCGGAAGGATATCCGCCATGGCTTTGTCAAGCATGGCAGGCAGCAGCGAAAACATCCCCACCGTGTGAAACATTCCCGCCTCCTTGCGCCGCCCCAGAAGCTGGTCGGCGATCATTTCGCAGAAACTTCCCCGAAAGGCGGCCAGGCTTAGCAGTTCGGAAGGCTTGTCATCAGCCAGATAGGAAAGCATCATCAGCGACAGCCATTTCCGCAAGGTAAGCTGCCCCAGCATGGCCACGGCCATCTCAATGCTATCCAGCTTCTGCCGCCTGGCAAAATAGGCTGAATTCGCATATTTGAGCAACTTGTAGGCCAGGGAGACATCACGGCTGACATATTTGGAAAGCTCGGCGAAATCGTAATCCTCGTCCTGAATTACTTTCAGCACCTGCAGGTAATGGAGCTTGGAACCGGGAATATCCCGGCCCTCCATGATATGGGGACGGCTGAAAAAATATCCCTGAAACAGATCAAAGCCCAGCTTCTTGGTGGCTTCAAATTCTTCATTGGTTTCGATCTTCTCCGCCAACAGCTTCACGTTGTAGCGGCTGACAACCTTAGCCTGCCGCTCAAGCTCAGCCATACTCATCTGCCGGATGTCAAATTTGATGATCCTGGCCAACTTGATGAGCGGCAAAAAGCGGTCTTCGTAGAGAAAATCGTCCAGAGCCAGGATATACCCTTCCCCGACCAACTTCTCGCAGGCCTGCACCACCTCGGGCGTGGCGCCCACCGTTTCCAGCACCTCAACCACGGCGATCTCTTTGGGAAAAAGCGAGGGATAGCCCTGGAGCAGCATCTCTTCGCTGAAATTGACAAAGGCCTTTTTGCCTTCGGTGATGGTGGCAATGCCGATGAGGAGAAAGCTGTTGGTGATGACCTTGGAGGTGGCTTCTTCCCCGTCCTGCAAGGGGTCGAAGTAGTTGGTCAGGCCGGAACGGAAGAGCAACTCGTAGGCAAAAACCTCCTTGTTCCTCTTGAAGATAGGCTGGCGGGCTACGAAGATATTCGGCTGTAAGGTATCCATGGCTGTGATAATTTTCTCACAAGCCGTCCCTCAACGCAATCACCTTATGGTGCAATAACGCTTCCAAAACCTCGGTCATGGGCAAGCCCACCACATTGGTATACGAACCGCTGATTTCCGGGACCAGAAAACAGCCCTTCCCCTGGATACCGTAAGCTCCGGCCTTATCCAGGGGCTCACCGGTGCGGACGTAAGCCCGGCACAACTCCGGGGTCAGCTCCAGGAACCGGACTTTGGTGCAGACGGTTTTGGTGCACAGCTCCCCTGTTGCCTGGCAGCAGAGGGAGAAACCGGTCCACACCTCATGCCAGCGGCCGGAAAGCCGCATGAGCATGGCGCAGGCCTCCTCTTCACCGCTTGGCTTGCCAAGGATGTCCCCGTCCACCACCACTGCGGTATCAGCGGCCAAAACCCAGGCATCAGGAATATCCACGGCCTGGGCCTTTTCCTGAGCCAACCGCGCGACAAAGCCGGCGGGCTGCTCGTCGGACAACGGGGTCTCATCGATATCCGTCACCCGCACCTCAAAGGCAATCCCCAACTCGGCCAGAAAATCACGACGCCGAGGCGAGCCAGAGGCCAGGATGAGCTGCGCCTGTGTTCGGAAGGCTTCCATGAAATCTCGATCAGGCCCGGATGGAATAACCACCGTCCACGACGATGGTCTGCCCCTGAATCATAGCGGCCAGATCGCTGCACAAAAACAGAGCGACATCCGCCACATCCTCAGGGGTGGTCAGCCGCCCCATGGGCGTTCTCTGTAAGGCGCCATCGAGAATCTGTTCCCGGTTGGGGAATTTTTTCAGGGCCTCGGTATCCACGGCTCCGGCGCTGATGGTGTTGACGTTAATCCCCATGGGCCCAAGCTCCACTGCGAGATGACGGACCAGTGACTCAAGCGCTGCCTTGGAAGCGCCCACGGCCGTGTAATTTTCCACGGCCCGCACCGCCCCCATGCTGGAAACCGCCATGATCCTGGCGCCCTTGCCCATGAGGGGAACGGCCTGCTGGGTCAGGGAAAGCAGTGCCCGGGCGTTGATCTCCATGGCCCAGTTCCAATGGCGGCTGCTCAGCTCCAGCGCCGGTTTCAAAACACCTGAGGCGGCATTGCTGATGAGAAAGTCCAGATGGCCAAACTCGCTTTTAATCAAGGCGAACATGGCCTGGAGATCCTCGTCGTTGGCCACGTTGGCCTTGACCACCAGACACCGCGCCCCTTTTTCCTCGATAAGCCGGGCGGTGGCTTCCGCATCCTGTCGGTGGCGCACGTAGTTCACCACCAGATCAACCCCGTTTTCCGCAAGCCGCACAGCGATTGCCTTGCCGATCCCCCGCGAACTGCCGGTTACCAAGCCCACTTTCCCGCGTAGATTGTACATAACCACTACTCCTCTCTCTATATGGCTGCCCCGGTAAAGGGTTTATGAGTACCAAATGTGCTGGCCACGATAAAATTTTCAGGCAGGAAAGTAAAGAAGACTTTCCTGCGCATCGGTGTCCGGTGCTCCGCGCACTACCTGGCCATGGCCCTTTTCACAGCGCCCCGCAAGAGCCGCCAGGGATTAAAACTCACCGATCTCAAACGAGACGGGGCCTGAAATCCCTGCACCGCGACCTCTTCCGGTCTGGCAAGCGGGAAAGACAGCTCCGTGAGTCTGCTCCCGGCAAGGTTGCGCCGCTGGCATTCCCGCCAGACAGGGCTTGCCTCCGGGGGAAGGCCAAGCACGTCGATGAGAGCCGTGTCCAGAGCCACGGGATTGAGCCCTCCGGCCAACAGGTGCAGGGGAAAGGGCTTGCCACCCACCGGTCCGTCCACATGCATGGCCTCCACCCCGTCGGCCAGGGTAATCCCGGCAGGCAGCACGGCTAGAAGATCGACCAGCATGGCCTCGAACCGGTTGTCAAGATCGCCATGCCGGGCATGGAGCCAGGACTTGCGGAACCCGACCACTGCCCCGAAATAGTTTTTCACCGCCAGGCTCAGATACAGCTGGCCATGGGCCTTGATCTTCGGCAAATTGACCAGCAGATCGCAATCGCCCAGCGCCCGCGCAATCCCTACGGACAGCCCGGAGGCGAGGCGAACCGACTGCGGCTCCTCGAAATTGATCATGGTCACCGGCAGACCCTTAAGGGCCGCGCTGGTCCCACAGGCCGCCATGACGCCCAGGGCCGTGCCAAAGGCAGGAGAATCGCCAACCTGCACCTTGGCCCCCTGATCGAGAAACCACTCCGCCACCGCCGCGACAACCTCAGGATGGGTGCAGGCCAGGCCTTTGTTCCGCACCGCAGTGACCAGATTGGGTTTGAGCAGCACCCTGCTGCCGGCAGAAACCCTAAAGCCCAGGGCATTGCACAACGCCTCCACCCGCCCTTTCAATAACTGGCGGTCATACTGGTCACAGGCCACCAGGCCAACCTCACATGTGTTGTGTTCCATGCCCCCCCCGGTCAGGTTTCCTGGTTATCGCCAGACCTTGGCACAACAGCCGGATCTTTTGCCGTCCACGCCGCATTCCCCCGTAGTCGTCATGCATTTTTGCCGATCCCCGATGTTTTTTTGACGCTTGGCCCGGTTGCGGTCAAAATTATGACGAAAGATTGCCGGACATCTGCCCCAAAAAAAGTCCGTCCTTGCTGGCTATTTTCCAGAAATACATTGAATTACCGATAATTTACATATACTGTTATACACAGTAAAAGCCTCGCGGCACAATGCTTGCTTTACAATCAAACTCAAGAGAGGGCTCCGGACTTTTCCGACCTTCATTTTTCCTCGAGGAGACTCAACCATGGCTGCGGAAAAAGACCCACCGGCACCTGAGCAGGTTCCCAACAAGAAATCCAAGATGGGTTTTTTCATCATCCTTGGCGTAGGCATCCTCGTCCTCGGCGGCGGAGGGTTTTTTGCCTACACCAAGCTCCTGGCCCACAAACCGGCGGTTGAAGAGGTTGCCAGCCAGGAAACAAAAAAAGGCGCCCCCCCGGTGATCGGGGAAATGCTAGTCATGGAACCCTTTGTCGTCAATCTGGCAGACCCGAAAGGCAAACGCTACCTCAAGGTCAAGATCGAACTGGAGCTTGAAAGCAAGGAGGCCGTGGACAAAGCCACCAAGGTCTCGCCCAAGCTGCGCGACATGGTGATCATGATGCTCACCAGCCTCGGCTTTGAAGAGATCATGACCCCGGAAGGCAAGATTCGGGTGCGCGATGAGTTGCTGGAGCGCTTCAACGAAATCATGCGACCCGACCATATCAAGAATATTTATTTTACGGAATTTGTCGTGCAGTAGCCTTGGCTCCTACACGTTAACGCGAAACAACAGCCCACGACACCCAGTAAAACGCCATGGAACAGATTCTCAGCCAAGACGAGGTTGACGCGCTACTCAAGGGTATTTCCGGCGGCGAGATCGAAGAGCCCGAAGAAGCCATTGACGCTGATGCCCTTGGCTATCAGGCCTATGATTTTACCCGACAGGAACGGATTGTCCAGGTCAAGATGCCGGCCATGGAGGCGATCTCCGATGCCTTCATGCGTGCGGTTCGTACCTCGCTTTCCACCACCCTGCGCCGGATCATCGACCTGACCTCTGCCCCCCTGGAGCTTGAGCGTTTTGGGGCCTTTGTCCGCACCCTGCCGGTGCCGAGCAGCCTGCAAATCTTCCGGATGGCGCCCTTTCGGGGCAGCGCCCTCATCGTCCTCGAACCCAAGCTGGTCTTTACCCTGGTGGAG